>DATAEV010000115.1:0-5130 GCA_036257875.1 Actinomycetota bacterium
CGTATGGGCAGAAAGCGTCATCCGCATCCGCCTCCGGGTGTTCTCGAGGGCGCGGAACCGCACGTCAGAGGCGGTTTCCGTGAGGGACCGAAGTATACGGCGGTCAGTTCACGTCGCGCGTACGGAACACGATGAGCGCCAAGACCATCAGCACCACCACGTAGACGGCCGCGACCACCCACGCCTCGGTGATCCCGAGCAACACCGGCGGCAGGTTCGAGGGGCCGATCGACGAGAACGAACGGCTCTCGTCGAAGATCGGCTGCTGAGAGACGATAACCCCGCCGGCCCGGACGAGGAGCCGGTCCTGGATGCTCGGGCGCAACCCCGCGATCACACCCTCGACGAGCACCAGATAGCCGAAGAGCACCCCGAGCGCGGCCACCGTGGAGCGACCGATCGTCGCGATGGCGAGGGCAACCAGGCCGAAGCCCACCGCCACCGTCGAGACCCGAAGGCCGGTCAGTGCCGCGGTGCCGAGCAGGCCGGACGGAGCGCCGAGCGAGGTCCCCCGGAGGGCGACCGCCAGGCTGAACGACCCGAACAGGATCGCCTGCAGCAGGAGCGTGACGAACGCGACGACGAACGCGACGACGAGCGCCCGGACCAGGAGCACGCGGACGCGCCTCGGTTCCCATGTGAGCAGGGTGGTCATCGTCCCGGCCGACCAGTCTGCGCCCCCGAGCGAAGCGGCCAGAGCGACGCCCAGCAAGACGACGAACGTCGAGGTGTGCTCCAGGAGGAGCGCGCCGTCGCGGTACTGGAGACCCGTGTCGGTGCTCGGCGCGGTCACGGCGGCGCAGTATTCCTGCAGCGAGGTGTAGCCCGGTGGGAGCTGCTGCCCCCGCCCGAGGTACTGACCCCGCATGCACTGGTTGAACTGCTTCTGGGAGAAAGCCTGTGCGGCTGCGATCTGCGCCGCGGTCGGCTTCTGGGAGTTCGCCCCGGCGATCACCATCGCCACGACGATAAGCAGGACGCCTCCGACGAGCATCATCGGGAGGATCCGGCGCGATCGCGCTCGCAGGAACTCCGAACGGAACAGATCGATCACGGCCCGAGACCCTCGTCCTTGGTCAGCTCCAGGAAGACCGTCTCCAGATCCACCTCGTCGGGGCGGAGCTCCGACAGGTACACGTCACCGGCCGCGAGCACGCGCGTCACCCGCTCGGCCTGGTCCGGCGGGAGGTCGACGCTGAGGGTTTCGCCCGAAACCACCGTAGGGATCTGCGCATCCGCGAGGAGCCGTACGGCGGCCGGCACATCGGCGACCTTGACGATGAGCCCTCGCGCGCGGCCGGCGGAGAGCACATCGTGCACCGGTCCGGCCTTCACGAGCCGGCCGCGCGCGATGATCGCCACCTGATCGGCGGTCTGCTGCACCTCCGAGAGGATGTGGCTCGACACGAACACGGTGCGTCCTTCAGCGCCGAGCGAGCGGATCAGTTCGCGGACCTCGACGATCCCCGCCGGATCGAGCCCGTTCGCCGGTTCGTCCAGGATGAGCACCGACGGATCCTTCAACAGCGCGGCGGCGATCCCCAGCCGCTGCTTCATGCCCAACGAGTACGTGCGTACGGCGTCGTCGGCGCGCTCGGACAGCTGGACACGTTCGAGGACGCCGTCGATCGTGCTCCGGCCGACGCGATGGATCCGCCCGAGGATCTGAAGGTTGCGTCGGCCCGTGAACCGGGGGAAGAGCGCAGGCTGCTCGACGATCGAGCCCACCTTGCCGATCACGCCGGCGAGACCGCTCGACACGTCGGCTCCCAGCAGCCGGAGGCTGCCTTCGTTCGGACGGACCAGCCCGAGGACGCATCGGATCGTGGTGGTCTTGCCCGCGCCGTTCGGCCCGAGGAACCCGAACACCCCACCGTCGGGGACTTCCAGGTCGAGCCCGTCCACGGCGACCGTCCGTCCGCCGCGGATCCGTCGGTACTCCTTGCGGAGACCGTGGAGCTCGATGACCCCCATGTGGGGCGAACCTTACCCTGGCCGAGGGTCGCGGACGGACGGGTGCAGCAACGGAACCGCCGATCGCCAACCCGTTCCCAGGATCCCGACAAGCGACGGAGGCGTGAGGAGCGTGACCCGGCCCCGCCGCGGCCGCGATCTGCCGGCCATGTAGCCCGACGGCGTCCAGCGCAGCATGCGGTCGCCGACCACGAGGTACGCATCCCCACGATCGACGACGAAGGCCCCGTCGGGGAGACCAGCGACCGGCGCGCGATGACGCCGCTGTCCACGTGTGGCTGGGTCGATGCGCTCGGCGTGAAGCTGAGCGTCCATCGCGTCGGCACCGACCTGGCGGGGATGCATCGAGCGCCAGATCGTCGCGAAGCGGACGTAGTCCTCGCGCCGGCACAGGGCGCACGGGCGGTGGCCCGCGGCGAACGCGGTCGCCTCGTCCAGGAAGAACAGCTCGGTGAACCGGCCGGGTTGCAGCAAGGGCGTCCGATGCCAGTCGCGGAACCGGAGCCGGCACGCGATCCATCGCGTGCCGGCGGAACGACGACGGATCCGCCCCACATCGTCGTGGAGGCACCCACGGTTCCCGTACACGAGCCCCCGCGCGGGATCGGCGATCAGCTCACCGAACGGGGTGACGCGGTTCTGCAGCGGCATCGCGGCGTGCCCGATCCGGCGCCGGCTCACCCGTGAGCCGGCGCCGGATCCAGCTGCCGCTCGAGCCGCCCGAGCGTTCGGACCTGCTCCGCGAGCCGTTCCTCCAACCGTTCGCGGTGGAGCTCCAGGTACCTGCGGACGATCACCGGGTCGTCCGAGTGCAGGATCGCCTGGAGCTCCGCCGCCGGCATACCCTGCTCGCGGAGCGTCTCCCGGAACCCGTCGAGCACTGCCTCACCCCTGGTTCAGCGGGTTCCCGGCGTCCATCGGCGAACCCGTCTCGAGCAGCGACTTCAGATCGCTGAGCACCCAGCTCCAGCCTCCGCCGGCTCCCGTCTCCTCCAACCCACCGGCGAGGAGAACCGCGAGCTTGGGCGCACCCTCGACCTCGTGTGCCACCGTCAGCTTGGTAACACCGCCCTTGCCCCCCACGATCTCGTACGTGAGGCGCGTGAATCCCTCGGCCGCCGTATCGGGATCCATCAGCATCCGCCATGTCTGAACGAGCTTCCGCGGCGGATCGGCTTCGATCACCTCGCCGTCCACGACGACGTCGGGGGTCGGGAACCCCATCTCGGCTCCCGCTTTCTTCATCGCCTGGCTCGCGAAGGCGCGGTACGCGCCGCCGGGACGAAGGTCGTACTCGCTCAGGCCACCGTAGCCGTACCGCTCGGTCCACTCGGGCTTCGTGATCGCGTCCCAGATCGCTTGGGGCGTGGCCTTGATGTACACCCGGTAGACCTGCGTGGTTACGGCCGTTCCCGTGCTCGTCGTCATGCCGTCTCTCCTTCCAGCTCGTGCTTCAGGTCGGCGAGGGCCGACACCTGACGCTCCGTGTACTTGTCGATCCACCGGTCGTGGATCAGCCGGATCGGCACCGGGTTCAGGAAGTGGAGCTTCTCCCGGCCGGATCGGCGAGTGACGACGAGGCCTGCGTCCTCCAGGACGCGAAGGTGCTTCATGACGCCGAAGCGCGACATCTCGAGCTCCGACTCGAGCTCCGTGAGCGTGCGGCCGTCACGCGCGAAGAGCTGATCGAGCAGGAAGCGACGCGTCGGGTCGGCGAGCGCCTTGAACACGCGGTCGTCATCGGTCACGAACCGGAAGATAGGTGACCGAACGGTCACCTGTCAACCCTTCGCTCGACCCGTACGCTCCGACCCGTAACTGATCGGCCGCAACCACGAAGAAGGAGACCGCAGATGGGCATGGCCACGACGAAGCGCTTCGAGACACCCGACGAAACCCGCGATTTCGAACATGGCAGGGTCGACATCGTCCGCTTGGCGGGGGCGACCGCCGCTCAGTCCACCTTCGGCCCAGGGTGGCGGTGGTCCACGGACATCAAGCCGGTCGTCGGCACCGACTCGTGCCAAGCGCACCACGTGGGCTATTGCGTCTCGGGCAGCTTGCACGTCGTGACGGACGAAGGGAACGAGTTCGACCTCGGTGCCGGGGACGCCTACGAGATCCTTCCCGGGCACGACGCGTGGGTCGTGGGTGACGCCACGTTCTCGGGCCTCGAGTTCCAGAGCGAGACCGCAGAGAAGTTCGCCAAGAGCTAGACCGCGGGGCTGCCCGCCGCCACGTCGGTCGACCGGTGGGCGAGGGGGGAGTTGAACCCCCACGTCCCGTCAAGGACACAGGAACCTGAATCCTGCGCGTCTGCCAATTCCGCCACTCGCCCGTGGGGAGACGGAATCGTAGCAGTGGTGGTGGGGGCGCCTAGGCCGGCTCGTTCTGGAGGATGCTCTGCGAGCCGTCGGAGTGTGTTCCCGTGGAGAAGACCTCCACGCGGTTCCGGCCCTTCGCCTTCGCCTGGTACTTGATCGGCATCTGGAACAGGATGTCGACCGAAATCGACCGGTCGATCGCGACAGGGCAGCCCGTGGACGTAACCCCCTACGTGGGCAGATTCGCGGGGTGGGCGCTTACGCTCGCGGCGGTGACGTACGCCTATCAGGCGTTGATGGTCCGGTACTTCGGCGGAACGATCGGGAAGCTGGCGGTCGGGATCAGGGTTCGCAAAGACGACGGGAACGTCGTCGGTTGGCGCGAGGCGCTCCTTCGGCCGGTCCTCCAACTGATCGTCAGCATCGGATCGTTCGTCCCCGGAGCGGGGCTGATCACGCTGCTTGATGACCTCTGGATGCTGTGGGACCGGCAGAAGCAGACCATGCACGACAAGGTCGCCGGCACGATCGTCGTCTACCGCTGACCGGGCGTGGAGCCGCGGGCCGATCCACGTGACAGGTCGCGACAGGTCCACGGGTAGGATGGGGCCTTGCGGCGGAACGGCCGCCGCGCATCCCGCCAATCGTGCCCAACCTCCGCGACTTCGAACGGCGACTCGGGGGCCTCGTCGAAGGCCTCTTCTCGAAGACGTTCCGAAGCGGCGTCCAGCCGGTCGAGATCGCCAAGCGTGTGGTCCGTGAGATGGACGACAGCAAGCAGGTCGCGATCAACGAGGTGTGGGCGCCGAACCGCTTCGAGATCTCGCTGTCG
>DATAEV010000122.1:0-7294 GCA_036257875.1 Actinomycetota bacterium
GGGAGGGCACCCGCGTTCAGGAGGGACGCGAGGTCCTTGGCCTGCTGTTCGGTGAAGTTCCCGGTGATGATGCCGTTGCCCGCCGTGATGGGGCTCTGCACGACGGGGTTGGAGATGATCCTCCGGTCGACGGCGATCGCGATCTGGTTCGTCGGGGGCGGCTGGTTCACCGCAGCGGTCGTGGCCGCCGCGAACTTGCTCGCCCCCGGGCCGTCGAGGGTGAACGCCACGGCCCATTGCGTGATGGGATCGGTCTGGGTGCCGCCGGTCAGCTGGGCCGAAGCCTTCGTGATGTTGCTCCCGATGATCACGACGGGGCCCAGGTGTACCTTGGAGTTGGGCGCCGAGCCGGCCGCATCCGAGAAATACCAGACGTCCTTCTGGTCCTGCGCGGCGCCCTGGCAGTCCTTCGATGCTTGCTCCTGCGGCGTGGAGCACGTCACGGGGATCGAGGCGTAGCTCGGGTCGGTCGGCGCGACGATCTGGAGGGTCGGCCGCTCCTCGAGGCGCGCCGTCTTCCCGATCAGGTCGAGCAGGGACTGTTGCCCGGTCTCGCGCTGGCGCTGAGCGGCGGCCGCCTGCGTCGTGTAGCAGCCCAGGTTCTCGTTCTGCGAGCTGTACACGCAGTACTGGGTGGTCACGTGCGGCGTCGTATAGGCAGCGAGCGCGGTCTCCGCCGCTTGCTTCGTCGTGAAGTTGCAGGGCAGGGGCTGGGCCCCGCTGACATCCAGTTCGGCGTATGCCGTGGTGGGTGCGGAGGTTGCCGATGGGCTGGCGGACGCGCTCGCCTTCGCCTTCTTCGATGGCGACGACGAAGCGCTCGGCGTCGGCGTGGGCGTCGCACTCGGGCTCGACGACGACGTCGGTGGCTGGACGCACCACGTCGTCTTCGTGACCGTGGAGGTGATGCCCTTGCGAGCCGTTTCGGCGTCGCCCCGCGATGGATAGCACTTCAGCTCGGTGTTCCCGATGTCCGTCAGGCAGTACTCCGACGCCCCCGGCGGCGGGCCGACGGTCGGCGAGGCCGAGGCCGATGACGACGCCGAGGCGCTCGCCGACGGCGTCGCGCTCTGTTTCGGGGCCGAGGTGATCCCGCTCTTGGCGGTATCGGCCTCCTCCTGCGACGCGTAGCACTGGAGCTGGGCTCCGCTCGCGTCCAGCAGGCACACCTGGGTGGCCTGCGAGCCAACGGTGAACCCCTTCAGCGCCTCCTCGGCGACCGATCGATCCGCCGAGCAGCCATAGCTGTTCCCGCTCGGATCTTCGATGCAGTAGCTGTCCGTGCTCTGCTGCTGCACGGTGCTGTTCGACAGACCCGGGATCTGGATCTCGATCGTGTTCCCCGACAGGAAGATGTCGGGCTCGCCGACGCCGAAGGCGTCCACACGGTTCCGGATGTTCTCGAGGGCCTGGTTCATGGTGCCCTGATCCGTGCCCGCCGGCGCCGAGAGGATCACGGCGAGGCCGCCCTCCAGATCCAGCCCGAGCACGGGCTTGAACACGCCGAAGGCGAGTGAGAGCGTGGATGCCACCACCAAGACCGCGACGAAGATCACCGAGATCCACAATCCCCGGCTCCGCTTCACGCCAACAGCTCCTGTCCGTTGATCACCAGCCGGAACCGCGCCTCGATCGCTTCTGCCGCGAAGCGGCACAGCTGCATGCGCCCGAGGAAGATCTCGAAGTACTCCATGACCTGGCTGATGGTGGTATCGATCGTCAGCTCGAGGCTGACGGTGCGGGCGTCGGAGTCTACCCGCAGGAAGCTCTGTTCGACCGCGTAGTTGACGCGGTCGTGGATGTCGCGGTCGACGTTCACTGCCTTGCGTACGCGGCTGCGATGCACGTCGGATTTGTCCGCCAGGATCACGGCCGCGGAGATCGGCGAGACCGCCGTGCCCTCCGCCTCCTCGTGGTTGGCGATCGCGGCGATGACCGGCATGAGATCGGCCCCCTCCACCCGGTCGCGGAGGCTGTGGTACACGAGGACCCCGCCGGTCTGCCCGTGGGCATCGCGCGCGAGCGCGTTCCCGACGTCGTGCAGGTACCCGGCGACGCAGGCGAGCTGCGCCTCACGCTCGGTGTACCCGAGCCGGTGCAGGACCTGGTAGCCGATCTTGGCGACGAGGTTCGCGTGCCGGAAGCCGTGTTCGGTGTAGCCCATCGCATCCATCACGCGGTCGGCCGACGCGATGTAGAGCGAGAGCTCGGGATCCGCCTGGACATCTTCGAGGGTGATGCTTGCGAGGTCCGGGGAGGCGGGCTCCGGCGCCGGGACCTCGGGTACGGGCGCGCCCTCGGGGGTTCCGATGGCGTCGGGCTCGTTCACGATCGGATCGGGCCCGCCGCGTTCTCGTCGGGTCCGTCGTCGTGCTCCTGAGCGACCTCCTCGTCGGTGTCGTCGTCGTCCTCGTCGTCGTCGAAGTCGTCCTCGGTGATCCGGCGGGCGATCCCGGCGCGGACCATCTTGACCTGCGTCCCCGGGGCGATCTCCACGGTGACGGTGCCTTCCTCTTCATCCTCGTCGACGATCGTGCCAAACATCCCCGATGTCGTGAGGACCTCGTCACCCACCTCGGCCGCCTGCTGGAGGGCCTGTTGGCTCCGCACCCGCTTCTGCTGGTTCCGCATGAACACGAAGAGCAGGCCGAGCGGGAGCGCGAAGACGAGAAGCGTGACGAAGCCGCTTCCGCCCGAAGAGCTCTGCGCGAGGAGGGAGTACATGGGGTTCCTTTCACGTGCTGGGATGGTCGAGGTCCGTCCGGTGCGACGAGAACCGAGTCTACCTGCGGGGTCGAGCCGCGGCGGGTCAGATCGGGAGGCGGCCGCGCGGCGCGCGGCCGACGTGTGCGTAGGCTCGCTCGGTGGCGAGACGGCCTCGCGGCGTTCGCTGGATGAACCCCAACTGGATCAGATAGGGCTCGACGACATCTTCCACCGTGTCCGGTTCTTCGCCGACGGCGGCGGCGAGCGTGGTGAGACCCACCGGTCCCCCGGAGAACTTGTCGATCACGGCGTCGAGCACGGCGTGATCCAGCCGGTCGAGGCCCAACTCGTCGACCTCGAACACCGCGAGGCCCGCCCGCGCGATGTCGCCGGTCACCCGGCCGTCGTGCCGGACCTCGGCCACGTCGCGGACCCGCCGGAGGAGCCGGTTGGCGATCCGCGGGGTCCCGCGCGATCGGCGCGCGATCTCGCGAGCCCCCTCGACGTCCGCGCCGACCTGGAGGATCCCCGCGCTCCGGAGCACGATCCGTTCCAGGTCTTCGACGTCGTAATAGTCCAGACGCGGACTGAACCCGAACCGCTCGCGGAGCGGCAGCGTGATCCGCCCCGGACGCGTCGTGGCGCCGATCAGAGTGAACCGCGGCAGGTCCAGCCGGATCGAGCGCGCGGTCGGACCTTTGCCGAGGACGACGTCCAAGGTGAAGTCCTCGAGCGCCGGATACAGCACCTCTTCGACGGGCCGCGGCATCCGGTGGATCTCGTCGACGAAGAGCACGTCGCCCTCACCGAGGTTCGTCAGGATAGCCGCGAGGTCGCTCGGGCGCTCGAGCGCGGGCCCGGAGGTCGGCTGGAACCCGGCCGCCATCTCGTGCGCCACGATCTGGGCGAGCGTGGTCTTGCCGAGCCCCGGAGGCCCGCTGAACAGCAGGTGGTCGACGGGCTCGCCTCGCTCGCCCGCCGCCTGGAGGAGCAGCGCGAGCTGCTCCTTCACACGGTTCTGCCCCACGAACTCTGCCAACGAGCGGGGGCGGAGGGCGATGTCCAGCTCGTGCTCCTCCGGAGCGAGCACGGCTGCCTCGGTCACGCGGTCGTCGGACGGTTCGGGGTCGGGGCCGGTCAGGTCCACCACGTCGCTCATCGTCCCACCCGTTGGAGCGCTTCGCGGAGGAGATCCTCGACCGGCTTGCTATCGACCTCCATGCCGCGCAACGCCTCGGAGGCTTCGACGGGCGTGAGACCCAGCTGCAGCAAGGCGTCGCGCACGTCCGCGAGGGGACCTTCGGCGACGAGCTCCGACTCGCCGCCGAGCTTGTCCCGAAGGTCGACCACGACGCGCTGGGCAACCTTCTTGCCGACGCCGGGAACGACCGTGAGCGTCGCGGCATCGCCCGCCACCACCGCGCGACGGATCGCATCCGGCCGAAGCGCCGAGAGGAAACTGAGCGCAACCTTGGGGCCGACGCCGGTCACGCCGGTGAGCTGATCGAACAACTCGCGCTCGTCGGTCGTCGAGAACCCGTAGAGCGTCAAGGAGTCCTCGCGGACCACCAACCGTGTATGGATCCGGGTGATCCCGCCGACCGGTGGAAGGCCGGCGACCACCGCGGTCGGGACGGCGACGTCGTACCCGACGCCGGCGACCGCGAGCACCACGTGCGTCGCCGACTTCTCGACAACCTCGCCCTCGAGGAACGCGATCATCTCGACACCGATCGCGTCCGGATCGGGATCCGGGTGCGAGCCGCGGCCCGCATGCGCGAGCCCATCAGATGCGTGAGCGCGATCGCGACCGCGTCGACCGCGTCCGCCTGGACCGGACAGTCGCGCAGCCCGTGGATCCGGACGAGCGCGTCGCGAACCTGATGCTTGTCGGCGTTCCCGGCCCCGGTGATCGCGATCTTCACCTCGTTCGGCCCGTACTCCTCGACCGCCAGGCCCGCTCGGTCGGCCACGACCATGACGGCCCCGGTCGCCCGCGCCACCTGGAGGGCGCTCACCTGGTTGCGGTTCCACGCGAGCCGCTCGATCGCGACGGCGTCCGGCGCGTACGACCCGATCGCGGCGTCGACCTCGTCGGCGAGCCGGCGGAGCCGCGACGGTCCGGCGAGATCCGACGGGGTCCGAACGGTCGACGCCCACACCAGCGAGATCTTCCGATCCGCCCGTGCGACGACCGCAAGCCCGACGTTCGCGACCCCGGGATCGACGCCGAGAACGCAGGAATCGAACATCTGTTCGCGCAGTCTAGGGTTCCCACCCGCGCCGAGCAACGACCGCCTGGCAGGGAGGCGGATCCTTCTCGACGGGAGAACGGTCATCGGGGCGGTCCTGAGGGGCCGAACGGGCCTGGATGGCTCAGAGGGACGCCATGACCTCTTCCGGGATGTCGAAGTTGGCGTAGACGTTCTGGACATCGTCGAGCTCTTCCAACGCGTCGATCAACTGCAGCACGTGGCGAGCCTCGCCGCCCTCGACGGGGATCGACGTGGTGGGCACCAATGAGATCTCGGCCGAGGAGGCCTGGACGCCCGCTCCACGCAACGCGGCCTCGACCGCCTTGAAATCCTGGGGATCCGTGACGATGTCCCACGACGACTCGGAGTCGGCGAGATCCTCGGCGCCGCCCTGCAGCGCGAGGTCGAGCAATACGTCCTCATCCGGGGCAACCGCTTTGTCGACCACGATCACGCCCTTGCGCTGGAACATCCACAGGGTCGACCCTGTCTCTCCCAGGTTCCCGCCGTTGCGCGTGAACGCGTGCCGGACCTCCTGAGCCGTTCGATTGCGGTTGTCCGTCAGGGCCTCAACGACGAGCGCGATCCCGCCGGGTGCGTACCCCTCGTACGTGATCTCTTCGTACCGTGCGCCGCCCTCGAGCTCACCGGTCCCGCGCTTGATCGCTCGGTCGATGTTCTCGCTCGGGACGGAGAAGCTGCGCGCCTTCTCGACCGCTGAGGCGAGCGTCATGTTGCCCTCGATGTTCCCGCCGCCCTCCCTCGCGGAGACCTCCACCGCCCGCAGCAGCTTCGCGAACATGTTGGACCGCTTGGCGTCCGCCGCACCCTTCTTGCGCTTGATCGTCGCCCACTTCGAATGGCCGGACACGGGTCACACCTTCCGCAGGAGGTATCCGTGGATCCCCGTCTCACCGACGAGCTCCGGGTGGAACGACGTCGCGAGCAGGTTCCCCTGCTCCAGGACGACGGGCCGGTCCTCGAACTCGGCCAGCACGTCGACCCCGTCCCCGATCCGCTCGATCCATGGCGCCCGGATGAAGACGCCCCGGACGCGATGGCCGATCCCGCGTACGTCGATGTCCGCCTCGAACGAGTCCACCTGGCGGCCGTAAGCGTTGCGGCGAACGGAGATGTCCATCAGCCCGAAGAGCGGCTCGCCGCCCTCGACCTCGCGCGCGAGCACGATCATCCCCGCGCACGTGCCGAGGATGGGCATGCCGGCCCGCGCGCGCTCCCGGATCGGCTCGACCAGATCGTAGGCGCGCGCGAGCTTGCCGATCGTCGTGGATTCCCCACCGGGGATCGCGAGGCAGTCGACGCCGTCGAGGTCCGCCGGCAGGCGGACCTCGACGGGGGTGGCACCGGCCTCCGCGAACACGCGAGCGTGTTCGCGGAAGTCACCTTGGAGCGCCAGCACGCCCGCTTTCATCGACGAGCTCCGCGACTACCAGCCGCGGTCTTGCAACCGCGTCTGGAGCGTCTCGATCTCGAGCCCGTGCATCGGCTCGCCCAAGCCACGCGAGACCTTCGCCAGCACGTCGGGGTCCTGGAAATGGGTCGTCGCCTCGACGATCGCGCGGGCCATGGTGGCGGGATCCTCGGACTTGAAGATGCCGGAGCCGACGAAGACCCCGTCGACGCCCAGCTGCATCATCAGCGCGGCGTCCGCAGGCGTTGCGATCCCGCCGGCCGAGAAGTTGACGACGGGGAGCCGGCCCGTCTCGGCGACCATCCGGACGAGCTCCACCGGCGCGCCCAGCTCCTTCGCCTTCGTGACGTGTTGCTCCGGGCGGAGCTGCGTGCAGTCCGCGATGTCACTGAGCAAGGCTCGCTCGTGACGAACGGCCTCGACGACGTTGCCGGTGCCGGCCTCGCCCTTCGTCCGGATCATCGCCGCGCCCTCCGCGATCCTGCGCAGCGCCTCGCCGAGGTTCCGGCAGCCGCACACGAACGGGACCGTGAACGCCCACTTATCGATGTGGTATTGCTCATCGGCCGGCGTCAGTACCTCGGATTCGTCGATGTAATCGACCCCGAGGGCCTGGAGGACCTGTGCTTCGACGAAGTGGCCGATCCGAGCCTTCGCCATCACGGGGATCGACACGGCGGCCTTGATCTCGTCGATCTTCGTCGGGTCGGCCATGCGGGCGACCCCGCCTTCCTTCCGGATGTCCGCGGGGACCCGCTCGAGGGCCATCACGGCGCACGCGCCGGCGTCTTCGGCGATCTTGGCCTGGTCCGCCGTGGTGACGTCCATGATGACGCCACCCTTGAGCATCTCCGCCAGCCCCGATTTCACGGTGAAGGTGCCCGTCTCGCGCTGCACGCGA
>DATAEV010000127.1:0-7622 GCA_036257875.1 Actinomycetota bacterium
AGGACCTTCCGTTCTCGAGCGGCGACCAGGTGCTCGCGTTCGTGAACGGGATGGGCGGCACGCCGCTGATCGAGCTCTACATCGTGTTCAACGAGCTGGCCGGATTCCTGGAGGAGCGGGGGATCACGATCAGCCGCAAGCTGATCGGCTCCTACATCACGTCGCTCGAGATGCAGGGCTGTTCGATCACGCTCGTGAAGCTCGACGACGAACTCACAGCACTGTGGGACGCGCCCGTGCGGACGCCCGGGCTCCGCTGGGGCGCGTGAAGATGACAGGCGCGAGGGAGGCGGCGACCACGTCGCCCGCCTCATCCGGCGGGAGGTGATGCGTGAGCGTCGGACACGACGACGTGGTGCGATGGGTCGGCGCCTTCGCGGAGGCGATCGCGGAGAACAAGGAGTACCTGACCGCCCTCGACGCCGCGATCGGCGATGCGGACCATGGCATCAACATGAACAGAGGGATGCAGGCCGTCATGGCGAAGCTGCAGGCGGGCGACCCGGAGGACATCGGAGCGCTCCTGAAGACCGTCGGCATGGCCCTGGTCTCCAGCGTCGGCGGGGCGGGGGGACCGCTCTACGGGACCTTCTTCCTGCAACTCGGATCGAAGGCGATCGGGAAGGATGAGCTCACCGACGACGATTGGGTCGCGATGCTCGCCGCGGCGGTCGAAGGGGTCCAAGGGCGGGGCAAGGCCGAACCGAACGACAAGACGATGGTCGATGCCCTGATACCGGCGCGGGACGCCCTGGCCGCGGCCGTGGCTGCTGGAGAACCGTTCGCCAACGCACTGCACGCATCCGCCGCTGCCGCGGAGGAAGGCATGAAGGCGACCATCCCTCTCGTCGCACGGAAGGGACGCGCGAGCTACTTGGGCGAGCGAAGCGCGGGACACCAGGACCCAGGAGCCACGTCGTCGTGGCTCCTGTTGAAGACGGCCGCGGACACGTGGGGTGGATGAGGAGGAACGGAAGGAGGAGGTCCGATGGCGGACTACGCAGCGGCGATCGACCAGGGGACGACCAGCACGCGTTTCATGATCTTCGACCACGCCGGGCAGGTCGTTGCGGTGGATCAGAAGGAGCACGAGCAGATCTACCCGAAGCCGGGGTGGGTGGAGCACGACCCACTGGAGATCATCGAGCGCACGCACGAGGTGGTTGCGGGCGCGCTCGGCAAAGCCGGCATCTCCTCGAGCGACCTGGCAGCGGTCGGTGTCACGAACCAGCGCGAGACGACGGTCGTGTGGGAGCGGTCGACCGGCAAGCCGATCTACAACGCGGTCGTGTGGCAGGACACGCGAACCGATCAGATCTGCAACGAGCTGTCGGCAGAAGGCGGTCAGGATCGGTTCCGGGCAGCGACGGGGCTCCCGATCGCGACGTACTTCTCGGGGCCCAAGATCCGGTGGATCCTGGACAACGTCGAAGGTGCCCGCGCCCGGGCCGACGCCGGGGAGCTGATGTTCGGGAACATCGACACCTGGGTCATCTGGAACATCACCGGCGGTCCGGATGGTGGGGCACATGTCACCGACGTGACGAACGCGAGCCGGACGATGCTGATGAACCTCGACACCCTCGATTGGGACGACGCGAACCTCAGCGCGATCGGTGTACCCAAGGCGGTGTTGCCGGAGATCCGGTCGTCCAGCCAGGTCTACGGGGAGGCGACCGGGGACCTCGCGGGCGTCTCGGTCGCAGGCGACCTCGGCGATCAGCAGGCCGCCCTGTTCGGGCAGACCTGCTTCGGGGTTGGCGAGGCGAAGAACACCTACGGAACCGGCAACTTCCTCCTGCTGAACACGGGAACGCACGCGGTTCCTTCGAAGAGCGGCCTGATCACCGGACTGGGCTACAAGATCGGCGACCAGCCGGCGGTGTACATGCTGGAAGGCTCGATCGCGATCACCGGCGCGCTCGTGCAGTGGCTCCGCGACAACATCGGCCTGATCGGAAGCTCGGCCGAGGTCGAGGACCTGGCCAGGACGGTGGATGACAACGGCGGGGTCTACTTCGTGCCGGCGTTCTCCGGCCTGTTCGCACCGTACTGGCGTAGCGACGCTCGGGGCGTGATCGCGGGCCTGACTCGCTACGTCAACAAGGGCCACATCGCGCGAGCGGTCCTGGAGGCGACCGCGTGGCAGACCAAGGAGGTCGTCGACGCGATGAACGCCGACTCCGGCGTCACGCTGACGTCCCTCAAGGTCGATGGCGGGATGGTCCACAACGAGACCCTGATGCAGTTCCAGGCGGACGTCCTCGACGTTCCGGTGATCCGCCCCACCGTCGCCGAGACCACGTCGCTCGGTGCGGCCTATGCGGCCGGGCTGGCGGTCGGCTTCTGGAAGGAGGTAGAGGATCTCCGCGCGAACTGGGGGAAAGACAAGGAGTGGCAACCTCGGATGGATGCGGCGGAGCGCGACAAGGAGTACGGCCTGTGGAAGAAGGCCGTGACCCGGACGTTCGATTGGGTGGAGTGACGTTCGCGCGCAGACCAAGCCGAAAGGCGACGGGAGGACGCCATGGGACGGGATCGATCGCACCGACACGGTGACTTCGCGACCGGGCAGGAGGCGGACGAGGAGCACGAGCATCACGAGGGGTCGTTCGCCGAGGGCGAGCAGGAAGAGGAGCACGAGGACGACGAGGAAGAGGCGCACGGTGACTTCGCGACCGGGCAGGAGGCGGACAAGGAGCACGAGCATCACGAGGGATCGTTCGCCGAGGGCCAGCAGGACGAGGAGCAGGAGGAGCACGAGGAGTAAGCGCCACGGGCGGCACGTGGTGCGATACTCGCGAAGATGACGCCGTCTGCACCGCGGCCTGCCCGCGACGCGCCCCACGTGCTGATCATCGGAGGCGGCGGGACGGGCGGCGCATTGGCGCACGACCTCACGCTCCGCGGACTGCTCGTCACGCTGGTGGAACGCGGCGAGTTCACGTCGGGGACGACCGGCCGCCATCACGGGCTCCTGCATTCGGGCGCGCGCTACGCCGTCGGTGACCACGATTCGGCCGTCGAGTGCATCGAGGAGAACGCGATCCTCCGCAGGATATGCCCCGGCTCGTTCGAGGAGAACGACGGCCTGTTCGTCGCGCTCACGGACGAGGACATGGCCTACTACGACGACTTCGTCCGCGGCTGCAAGGAGTGCGGGATCCCGATCCAGGAGCTGACCACGGACGAGGCGCTTCGAGCTGAGCCGCGGCTGAACCCCGCGACGAAGGGGGCGGTACGGGTCCCGGACGGGACGATGGACGCGATGCGGATGCCGCTTCGGTTCTTCGCGACGGCGAAGCACCACGGCGCGCAGCTGTACAACTTCATGGAGGTCGTCGGCCTGCTCGTGCATGCCGGAGCAGTCACGGGGGCTGCGGTCCGTGACCACGTCACCGGGACCGAAGGTGAGATCAGCGCGGACGTCGTCGTGAACGCGACGGGACCGTGGTCCGAGAAGATCGCGCGGATGGCGGGTGTGGACGTGCCGATCGTTCCCTCCCCCGGCGTGATGCTCGCCGTGCGCGGCCGCTTGTGCAACATGGTGCTGAACCGGATGCACGGGTCCGGCGACGGCGACATCATCGTGCCCCAGCGGGCGCTGTCGGTCGTCGGCACGAGTTCGTGGACGGTCGAGGATCCCGACGACCTGGACGTCCCCGAGGACCACGTCCGGCGGATGTGGGAGGAAGGCGCGAAGCTGATCCCCGCCGTCTCGCACGCCGAGTTCCGGGCCGCGTGGTCGGCGGCCCGGCCGCTGATCGGATCGCGGGCGGGAGATTCGGGGCGAGAGCTCTCGCGGACGTTCAAAACGATCGATCACGCCGACGACGGGATGGAGGGGTTCGTGACGATCACCGGAGGCAAGGCCACAACGCTCCGGGGGATGGCCGAGCTCTGTGGGAACGTGATCTGTGCGAAGCTGGGGATCGACCGCCCCTCGCGTACCCGGACCTTCGTGACGCTGCCTCACACCGCCTTCTACACGGACCGGGACCGGAGGCCGGCATGAGCGCGGCGGATACGGGAGGCCGACGCACCTACCGCGTGTACCGATACAAGCGCGGGGAGCCGGGGTGGCGCTTCGACATGTTCGACGTCCCCCTCACACGGACGGTGCTGGATGGGCTTCGGTGGATCCAGCTCCACCTCGACCGGACCCTCGCGATCAGGCACTCGTGCATGCACGCGTCGTGCGGGACCTGCGGCGTCCAGGTCAACGGCCGGGAAGCCCTCGCCTGCGTCACGCCGGCCGATGACCTCGGCGCCACGATCACGGTCGAGCCGCTCGCGAACATCCCGGTCCTGACCGATCTCGTCGTCGACATGCGCGAGTTCGTGGCCAGGTTCCCCGACGAGATCCCGTCGTTACGCGCGGCGGAGCAGCTCCCGGAGGCCACCCCTCTGGAGGGGATCGACGCCTACGACCGGTTCGAGGACTGCATCGAGTGCGGCCTGTGCCTGTCCGCGTGTCCCGTGTCGGCGACCTCGGACGCGTACGTCGGTCCGGCCGCCCTCGCCGCCGCGCAACGCCTGCTCGAGGAGCCGCGCGGCGCCGACACGGACCGCGTGCTCGAGTGGGCGGATGCGCCGTTCGCCGGGTGGCGGTGTCACGCAGCGTTCGAGTGCACCGCCGCGTGCCCGTCCGACGTCCGTCCCGCCGAGCGGATCATGGCGCTGCGCGGCAGGCTCGGGGGACGAGGAGCCACCTCGTGAACGGGTCGGTCCCGGGCGCCGACCATCGGGCCGAGCGCGGCCCCGTCCTCCGCAAGGGCGTCGGTATCCCAGGCTCGGGGTGGTTCGACCCCCGCGGGCGAGCGCTCGGCGGTTTCGCCTTCTCCGCGAACCGTGTGACGGGGCTCGGACTGGTCTTCTACCTGTACCTCCACCTCGGCGTGCTGTCCATGCTGCTGTTCGGCGAGCCGACGTGGAACGACTTCATCCGGCTCGCCACGAGCTGGGTCTTCCTCTCGCTCGACGTGCTGCTCATCCTGGGGATCCTGTACCACGGCCTGAATGGGATCCGGGTCGCGCTCGTCGGCAGCGGGCTCGTTGCCGATCGCCAACGGGCGCTGTGGTGGTCGCTCGGGACCGTCGGGACGATCGCCCTTATCGGCGCCGCCCTGCACATCTTCGGGAGCAAGTGACGTGGCGACGATCAGGACGCGGCCGGAAGGATCTCACCGACGCGCCGCACGAACCGGACCCGGCCGCTCCTGGGTGGCGACCACCATCAGCGGGGTCGCGCTCCTCCTCCTGCTGGGTGTCCACATGTTCGCGAACCACTTCGTCGTCCGTTCGGTGGGCGGCCTGCGCAGCTACCGGCAGGTGCTCGAGTACATGCGGCACCCCGCGATCTTCACGATCGAGTCGCTGTTCCTGCTCGTCGTGACCGTCCATGCCATGCTCGGGCTCCGAGGGGTCGTCCTCGACGTGGATCCGTCCCGCCGCGCGCAACGATGGATCGACGTCGGGCTGACGGTCCTCGGCGTGCTCACGCTCGCGTACGGGTACTTCCTGATCGGGACGCTCGCGTCCCGGGCTTGAGGGGTCCGGGCATGGTCGGCTTGGTGCTCGTCTCGCACAGCGCCCAGCTCGCCGAGGGGACGGCCGTCCTGGCGCGGGAGATGGGTGGTCGGGACGTCGCGATCGCCACCGCCGGCGGGCTGGACGACGAAGGCCAGATCGGCACCGACGCGATGCGGGTCGTCGCCGCGGTCGACGCCGTTTGGTCCGAGGACGGTGTGCTCGTGGTGATGGACCTCGGGAGCGCGGTCCTTTCCGCGGAGATGGGGCTGGATCTGCTCGACCCCGAGCGTCGCGCGCGCGTCGTCCTGTCGGACGCCCCGTTCGTCGAGGGAGCGGTGGCGGCCGCGGTCGCCGCGAAGCTCGGGCGTCCCCTCGAAGAGGTGGAGCGCGAGGCCCGCGGCGGGCTCGCGGGCAAGGCGGCGCACCTGGGCTCCCAGGTGCCCCCGGACGAGCCGATGGAGGAGGCCCCCGTCGCCACCCCCGACTGGCCCGAGGTCCGGGTGACGCTGGACGTGGACCTCCCGCACGGACTCCACGCGCGACCGGCGGCGAGGCTCGTGCAGACCGCGAGCGCGTTCGACGCCGATGTTCGCGTCGCGAACGTCTCGGCAGGCCGCGGACCGGTCAGCGCGAGGAGCCTCAACGCCGTCGCGACGCTCGGAGCGACGGCGGGACAGCGGATCGAGGTCGTGGCCCGCGGTCCCCAGGCCGCGCTGGTCGTCGAGGCGATGCGTGCGCTCGCCGACCGGCGGTTCGACGAGGTCGCGACGGAGGTCGGCCCGGTGCCCCTCAAGCAGGTTGGCGAGGAGCAGCTTCCCGACGGAGCGATCCGAGGCATCGCCGCCTCTCCGGGGACGGCGGTCGGACCGGCGCGACGCCTCCGGGTGCCGGACCTTCCGATCCCGAAGGGATCGGAAGGCACGGCACCAGCTGAGCGCGGGCTGCTGGAGCGAGCCCTCGCCTCCGTCCGGGACGACGTGCGCCGCCAGCGAGACGATGCCGAGATCTCGCTGGGTCGCGAGCAGGGCGCAATCTTCGACGCCCACCTGCTGTTCCTTCAAGATGAGGCCCTCATCGGCCCGACCCAGGCCGGGATCGTCGCCGGGCGAAGCGCGGCCGCTTCGTGGTCGGCCGCGGTCGACGAACTCGCCGCGGTGTGGGAACGACTGGAGGACCCCTACCTGCGCGACCGCGCCGCCGACCTCCGCAGCGTCGGTCGACAGGTCCTGGCACGGATCCTGGGCGTCGAGATCCCTCACCCGCGGCTGGGCGCGACGGGGATCCTCGTGGCGGCCGACCTCCAGCCCGCCGACACGGTCGGGCTCGATCCGGGCGTCTGCCGAGGGATCGCCGCCGCGCACGGCGGGCCGACCTCCCACGCGGCGATCCTGGCGCGCGCCCTGGGGATCCCCGCCGTCGTCGGTCTCGGCGAACGACTGCTCACCGTCGACGATGACGTGCCGCTCGGGATCGACGGTACCGCCGGCCTCCTCTACATCGACCCCCCGGCGCCCACGATCTCCGCACTCGAGGCAGCGGCGGCGGAGACCGCCCGCCGGGAGCAAGCCGCCCGCGCCAGGGCCGCTGGACCGGCCTCGACCGCCGACGGTGTCGACGTAGAGGTGCTCGCGAACCTCGGGGGAGCCGGCGACATCGTAAGGGAGGCGCGGGCGGCGGTGGCCGCCGGGTGCGACGGCGTCGGCCTTCTCCGGACGGAGTTCCTGTTCATCGGGCGCGAGTCGGTCCCCGACGAGGACGAGCAGGAGCGCGCCTACCGGGCGGCCGCCGAGGCCCTCGACGGTCGCCCGCTGACGATCCGGACGCTGGATGTCGGCGCGGACAAGCAGATCCCCGGGATCGAGCAGCCGCACGAGGCGAACCCGTTCCTCGGCGTCCGCGGGATCCGCCTGGCGCTCGAGCGTCCAGACGTGTTCGGGCCGCAGCTGCGCGCGATCGCACGGGTCGCGGCCGACCACGACGTCCGCATCCTGCTCCCGATGATCGCGACCGTCGACGAGCTTCACCGTGCGCTCGCTGCGCTCGACGCCGCCGTCGGCGGAGGAGCCCTGCCGCCGATCGGGATCATGATC
>DATAEV010000128.1:0-8419 GCA_036257875.1 Actinomycetota bacterium
GCCGGCTGGCCGAAGCCGTCGTACGGCCCGTTCGCGGGCCTGGATCAGGACGAACGAGCTGCCTGTCAGGTGCTCACCGGGATCCTCCGGATCGCCCACGGTCTCGGTCGGGCGGATGAGTCCGACGTGGTCGAGATCGGCGCGAAGATCCGGCGCGGGGAGCTGCGGATCCTGGTGTCCGGATCGGCGAACCCGGAGGGAGCGGTTGCCGAGGCCGAGGAGCGCGCCGGCGTGTTGGAGCGGGCGATCGGGCGGCGGATCCGCTTCGAGATCGTGCCGGAGGGCACGCTCGTCATGCGGCCGGCGTAGTGCCTTTCGTCGACGCGAGGAATCCGGCCGGCGCGAACCCCAGCCGTTCGTAGAACCGCACGGTCGCCGGCACGCCGGGGTCGCACAACAGGAACGGGCTGGCCGCGCCGGCCCGATGCGTCTCCCGGCCGATCCGCGTGACGATGGCGCTCGCGTACCCGCGTCCGCGCGCGGCCGGATCCGTGGCGACGTTGTCGATGTACCCCGTCCCCTCGAGCACCAAGAGCGTGCCGAGCGATACCGGCGTGCCGTCCTCGCCCCGCACGGCGAACCATCGTTTCCCGGCGGGAGCGAGGACGGCGCGCTCGAGGGTCATGAGCTGGTCGACGGCCGCCGCTGGCTCGATCGCGAACACGTCGCGCATCGAGCCGGCGGCAGCAGCCCAGAGTTCTTCGCCGGGGTGGAGCTCCTCGACCGCGACGCCATCCTCCAGCGCCCTTGCCGCCGCGGGGGGCCCGTCGAGGACCATCGCGAGGTCCCAGGAGATCCGGTGGCCGCGTGAGGAGAGCTCCGCGAGGAGGTCGCCGTGCGCCTCGTGGTGGAACGAGACCACGTGTTCGACCCGGATCCCAGCGCGCCGGAGCGCCGGGAGCAGATCGGCCTCGATCCGTGCGAGCGAGACCGCGCTCGCGACGTCGACGCGGGCGTAGTTCGTGTCCCAAACGTCGGGGAAGCGAGCATCGGTGACGACCGCGCCCCACGTGGTCGGCAGGACGTCGGCGACCAGGTCGTCCAGGGCGATCCAGAAGCGATGGAGCTGTTCGGGGAGCGGCACGATGCGCGAGGCTATCGCCGGGGGCTGGGGTACGCTCGCCGCGATGATCCGGGCGCATGCGTTCCGAGACGGGATCCCGCTGGAGGACGACCTGCTACTCGGTGACGCGGAGCGCCTCCTCGAGGACGAGCATGTGTTCGTTTGGATCGACGTCGAGGAGCCGAGCGACGAGGAGATCGACGCGCTCGGGGCGGTCTTCGAGCTCCATCCGGTGACGATCGAAGACGCGCACCACCTGCACCAACGACCGAAGGTCGAGCTCTTCGAGGGGTACGCCTTCGTCGTCGTGCACCCGTTGGAGCTGGGATCGGGGGAGGGCGACGAGGGGCTGATCGATGAGGAGCTCCACGCGTTCGTCTCCCGTCACTACCTGGCCACCCTCCGCTACGGCCCGGCCCCGTTCTCGCTCGACGTCGTGACGCGTCGCTGGCGCGCGCAGCCGGAGTTGCTGGCGAGCGAAGGGGGCGGGTTCGCCGTGTACGTGCTGATCGACGAGGTCGTCGACGGTTACCTCTCGATCATCGAAGCCTTCGAGGACCGCGCGGACGACCTGGAGGATGACGTCTTCAGCGAGGGCGCCGCCGAGGACAGCGGGATCGCGCTGCAGGAGCGGATCTTCCTGCTCAAGCGTGAGGTCGTTCGGCTCCGACGGTTCGCGGCGCCGCTCCGCCAGGCGCTCGACCTGCTCCAGGAGGAGCCGAAGCTGGCCGGATCGCCATTGGCGCCGTATTACCGCGACGTGACCGAGCACGTGATCCGCGTCACCGAGCTGGCGGACAACATCCGAGACCTCCTCACGTCGCTCCTCGAGGTCCGCGTGAGCCAGATCGCGAACCGGTCGAACGAGATCATGAAGAAGCTGTCCGCGTGGGCGGGGATCATCCTCGTGCCGACGTTGATCGCCGGCATCTACGGGATGAACTTCGAGGGCATGCCCGAGTTGCGGTGGAACTTCGGGTACCCGGCCGCGCTGGGGACGATGCTGCTCACCGGCGGCATCCTGTACGTGATGTTCAAGCGGCGGGGATGGCTGTAGCTCGTGTGCCGCGCCGTGAAGGTCCTCTGCGTCGCCACCGACGAGGACGCCCTGGCGCGGCTGCGGCGGGCGTCGGTCGGTGCGGAGTGGGAGCTGGTCGCGGGGGCGATCGACCTACGGGGAGCGCTCGATCAGCTGGACGTCGAGCGGCCGCACGCGCTGGTCGTCTTCGGTCCATTCGCCGAGCTCGTCGCACTCGCGGCCGGGCGCTTCCCGGGGATGCGGATCATCACGGACCGGGATGCACCCGGGGCGAGCGCTGTCGCGGCGTCCATGGAGGACGTCCGGGAGCTGCTCGCGGAGCAGCCCCGCCCGGGTGGTCCCGTTCGTTGACCGGCAGCTAGCTCCAGGGAGCCCACCCGTACCGGCGAACCATCTTCATCGTGACGAAGATGTTGGCGCGGGCGTTGAAGGCCGACCACCCCTTGAACCCGTAGTCGGAGGCTCGACCCGGCCAGTAGGTGCAGAGGTGCTGGTAGATGCCCTTCGCGCAGCTTCCTGCGTTGTAGGCATCGGGGCGGAACATGGATTCACGGTGAGCGATCGTCACCGACTTGTCAGGGTTGACCCCGTAATGACGTGCAGCGCAACGGATCAACCTCTTCACCTGGAAGGGTCCGTCGCGCCACTGGACGGGGCATATCTTGCCGGGCGTGTAGCGGTAGGAAGCGTCTGCCGTCATCGCCGAAGCGTGCGCTCCGGAGGAAGCGATGAGTGCGGTCAGGATCAGCGTCGCCGCGAGCGCGCGACGCGGCCGGATCGCGTTCTTCATGGGCATCTTCACCCCCGCGGTGGGCGGAGCTGGCAGCTGCGCCCGCATGAACCGGCCCGGCGAACCGTTCGCCGCTCTCTCCGGCCGACCCGCGGTAGGTCGTGGGTGTCCGCATCACCTCCTGTGTCTGTCGCTGTTCACGTGTGACCTATCCCGCCCCACTGTTCCTCCCGTTCCAACGTCCCGGCATCGGGGCGCGCGCGAACCGACCCTGGGAAGGCGGAAGCGCACGCTCGGTGCCGGGAAGGGAACGGACGGGAGGTGTCCGTAGGAAGGTCGTCCTACCCTAACGAGGGAGCGAGCGCTCCGGCAACCCAAGAAGGAGTGACCGAAGGTCATGAGGGCGGGTGCGTAGCATGAAGGCCATGGACCCCCGTGCAGCGTCCCCTGGAGCGACGGGGATGAGCGAACGACCCAGCCGTCGGGTGGTGTTGCTCGCGGCCCCGCGTGGGTATTGCGCGGGGGTCGAGCGCGCGGTCGAGGCCGTCGAACGGGCCCTCGGCAAGCACGGCGCCCCCGTGTACGTCCGCAAGCAGATCGTGCACAACCTGCACGTCGTCCGCGACCTGGAGGCGAAGGGCGCGATCTTCGTCGACGAGATCGACCAGGTGCCGGTCGGGGCCGTCACGGTCCTTTCGGCCCACGGGTCACCACCGTCCGTCTACGAGGAGGCGGGCCGGCGCGAGCTCCAGCTGATCGATGCGACCTGCCCGCTCGTGACGAAGGTGCACGTCGAGGCCCGCCGCTTCGCGGGCGAGGGCCGCACGATCGTGTTGATCGGCCATGCCGGGCACGAGGAGGTCGAGGGCACCAGCGGTCAGGCCCCCGAGCGGACCGTGCTGGTGCAGGACCTCGAGGAAGCGGCACGGGTGGACCTCCCGACGGGGCCGATCGCCTACCTGACGCAGACCACGCTGTCGGTCGATGAGACCGGGCAGATCGTCGAAGCGCTCCGGGACCGGTACCCGGAGCTCCAGCCGCCGCCACGCGAGGACATCTGTTACGCCACACAGAACCGCCAGGACGCGGTGAAGGCGATCGCGCCCCGCGCGGAGGTCGTGCTGGTGATCGGCTCGAAGAACTCCTCGAACTCGAACCGACTCGCCGAGGTCGCTCGCGAGCTCGGCGCAGCGGCGTACCTCGTCGATGACGAGACCGAGGTTGATCCGGCGTGGGTGGCGGACGCGACGACCGTCGGGCTCACCTCCGGGGCGAGCGCGCCGGAGCACCTCGTTGCGCGGATGATCACCTGGCTCGAGGAACGCGGGTTCGACGACGTCGAGTCGGTCCCGATCGTCGAGGAAGGCGTTCGCTTCTCCTTGCCCGCCGGTGTGCGGGAGACGGCGCGCTGAACCACCCGGTGCCGGGTGCGCTCAGCTCCACGCGCTGAACTGGTCGCGATCCTCTTCGCCCTCGTCGAAGGCGATCGAGACGAGCGTGCTCGTCGAGAGCACCCCCGGGATCGCGTGCACCTGTTCGAGGATCACGCCGCTGCCCGTGTCCCACGGCTGGGCGATGCAGGCAAGGATGTCCCACTGGCCCGCGAGGAGCGCGACACCGTCTACCTCTTCCATCCCCGCGAGCGCCTCGCCGATGTCCACCGCTTTGCCGACCGCCGCCTTGATGTGGACGTAGCAGGCGTTCGGGAGGATCTGCGGCGGCGACACCGCGACGCCGAACAGCCCTGCCCGATCGGGCGGGACGACGGGCGCGGTGATCGTCTGGACCACGCCGGGGATCTGATGGACCTCGGCGAGCACGTTGTTGCCGATCTCATCGAGCGTCGCACCCCGCGCGTAGAGCAGCAGATCCCATTCGCCGACCGTGGGCACGACGCGCTTGATCCCGGGCTTCGCCGCGAGCACGGCGAGGACCTCCGCCATGGACCCCGACGCGATACGGATGTAGACGTACGCATCCATCCAGCCGCAGGGTAGGCCCCACCACGGAACGGCTCAAGCAGCGCGCGGGCTCAGGTCTCGACGGGAACGGGCTGCTCGCCGCAGAGGGCGATCAGCTCCTCCTCGCCCTCCTCGGGACCGATCGAGATCAGCCGGTCGCCGCCGCGCAACACGGAGGTCCCTCGGGGCCGATAGACCCATCGCGATCCTCGTTGGATCGCGAGCACGAACATCCCCGTCTCGGTCTCGACCTGCAGCTCCTTCAGCGACTTCCCGTCGGCGGGTGAGCCGGGCTGCACCACCGTCTCGACGCTCGTCTCCTCCGTCTCCTCGAGCGCCATCTGCACGACCGGATGCAACGGCTCGCCGTGCTCGACGTACCAGGTCATGTCGCGCGCCGCATCGCAGATCGACTCCGATGCGCTCGCGAGCCGGAACAGACCGCGGAGCTCGTCGACGTTGCGCGCTTCCGGCGCCGCCCGCAGGACCCAGGACTCGAGCTCGTCCTGCAGCACGTCGGACCGGGCCTCGAGCACGCCGACCTCGGCGGCGAGCGTGCGGTTGTTGAACAGGATGGACGCGTAGGCGAGCGCGACGGCCGCTTCCGCGAGGTCCTTCATCTCCACGAGGATGTCGACCGCGCGATCGAGCTCCGACAGCGGAGGCGCGTCGCTCTCCGGCGCCTGCGGGATCGGCGGGGCGCCGGCGAGCTCGCGGACCAGGTTGACCCCTTCCTCCGGACCGCTCACGAGCAGGACGTCCCCGGCGACGACCATGTCATCGGGTCCGGGGTCGAACTCCCATCGCATGTCCGACCGGATGGCCATCACCCACATCCCGGTCTCGGTCGGGAGCGAGAGCTCTCGCAGGGTGTGGCCGGCGGCGACCGAGCCGTCGCGGACGCGGACGCGCGCGGTCATCTCGTCCGCGTGGCGAAGGTCTGGCCGGAGCGCGTCGGGGATCCCCAGGCGGGCGGCGATCACGCGAGCGATGTCGGAGGCGGCGTCGCCGACCTTCTGGATCGCGTCGGCGATCCAGAGGACGCCGGCCATCCCCTCGGCATCCTCGGGACTTCGGGCCGCGAGCATCGCGATCGTCCGCAGCCTCCGCAGGTACAGGGTCGACCGCTCCTCGAGCCGGCCGACCTCCTCGGCGAGCTTCTCCTCGTTGAAAAAGACGGCCGCGTACGCGAGGTCGACCATCAGCTCGGAGGCGTCCTTCAGCTCGACGAGCAGGTCTTTGACGGTGTTCGGCTCGTGTTCATCCATGGAGCACTCCCGATGATGTCATGACGATCAAGATCACCGCCACGCCAGCCAGGTCCATCACGCTCGTGATGATGGGAACGCCCTGGTTGTCCGGGTCGAGCCCGAACCGATAGGTGACGATCGCGAGGTAGTACCCCGCGAGCACCGTGAGCGGGGTCACCAGGACGCCGGCGAGCAACGTCGCCCCGATCAGCGTCCACGCGCCGGGCATCCCGGGCAGTCCGGTCGTCGCCCCGAGCGCCCACGAGATCGCTCCGATCATCGTGAAGACGACGAGCGAGAGCCCGAGCACGATCGACCCGTCGACGATCGCCGGCGTCTCCGGGCGGCCCGACGGGGTGATCACGCCGATCTGGAGCTTGGACGTGATCCGGGACGAGAAGATCCCGCCGAGCGCTCCTGCCTGCGACACGAAGGGCGGGATCAACAACAGGAGCACCGGGACGGCCGTGAGCTCGGCGAGCCGCGCCTGTTGGAGACCGCCGGACAGGATGTCGAGGATGGGGGTCAGCAGGATCGTCGCCGTCATCTCCAGCACGATGCGACGGACCCGACGGTCCCGGGCGATGTACGAGCGGACCGTGGCGGCGATCGCCACGCCGATCGCAACGATCCCGATCCCGATCGCGACCGCCTCGTTTCGAACCAGGAACGTGGCGAGGAACAGGCTCGGGAGGGTCGTCATGTCGCCGAGCGCCGTGACCATGGGGGTCGAAACCGAATCCAGGTCCCACTCCAGCCGGTAGGAGAGCGCGGACAGACCGATCGTGATCGTGAGCACCAGGACCGAGCCGATCGCGCCGCCGACGATCGAGATCACGGCCAGATCCCACAGGGAGATCGACGGCTGCCCGAACAGGGCGCCGGCGAACCGCGCGAGCAGGGCGAGCCACAGCGACGACGAGAACGTCGTGAGGATCGCGACGTCGACGTTCCGGCGCAGGACGCCGCCGGGCTCCAGGTTGATCTCCAGCACGCCGGCCGCGTTCGCTGTGCCCAGCCGTGCGCCGATCGCTCCGAAGATCGTGCCCTTCATCCCGACCGCCGCCGGGATCAGGATCAGAAGGCCGGGGAACGCAGCGAGGGTGCCGGTGATGTGGGCGAGCGTCAGTCCTGCGACGAAGCCTGCGGCCGTGCTGATGACGAGCGCGACCAGACCCTGACGAAGGGTGCGGGTCTCCGACCGCCAGTATCCGAGGAGCCGGCGGGCGCGGCGAACGAGGGCTGGACGTGGCCCGGCCATCGACACTCCTTCATGGCGCTGGACATCGCTCGTGCACCTCCGGTCCCGGCTCGCTGGTCAGCGGCTCCGTGGGGTCGGACCCGCGCGGGTCACTCGGGAGCCCGAGGCAGTATGCCCGGGGCCGAGGTCCGAGGGCAACCCCCGTCGCCGGGAACCGGGCTCCGAGGCAACCCCTTTGGGGTCAGTCGGCCCAGTCCTTCGTGACGAACAACCAGAAGGCGAGTCCAGCGTCGTCGCCGTAGCGCCGGAAGCGCCGTTGGATCTGTGCGTCCGAGGGGAGCTTCCGACGACCGGCCGCGCGGACGTATGCCGGCCGGGTCCAGGAGTCGAGGATCAGCCGCGAGCTCCGTCCCAGCGTCATCATCACGTTGGCCGCCGCGTACGGCCCGATGCCGGGGAGCGATCGGAGTCGCGCCTCGACCTCGCCGTCGGGGAGGTCGAGGCGCGGCGCGTCGGCCAGCACCTCGAGGTCGACCTCGCCGCCCGCGACCATCTCCGCGAGGTGGAGGAAGTACGGAGCCCGGTACCCCGATCGCACGACCTCGCGGTAGAAGCGCTCGTCACGACCGGCCATCGCGAGCGGCGTGGGGAACGCGTTCGCGAGGGGGTCCTCCGCGAACCCAGCGGCCGGCTCGCCCAGCTCGCGCACCAAGGCGTTCACCATCGTGGTCGTGAGGCTCCACGAGCAGTTCGTCGTGCAGAGCGTCTTGACGACGTCCTCCCACACGGTGGGGGAGCGCAACATGCGGCCCGCGCCCGCGGTGACCCACGCGAGCTGGGGATCGTCCTCGGCGAGGCGGTAGAAGGGCGAGAGGTCCTGATCGAGCCGAAGGACCCGCGCGGCGCCACGGGCGATCGCAGCACGGGTGGCCGCCGATGTCGTTGCGCGGCCGAGGATCTCGACCCGAGCGGAGCGGCCCTTGCGGTCGACGGCCGTTGCGATCCGTATGCGTCGCGGCATCCCGCGGGGGACGCGGAGCGTGAGGTCGAGCGACCGGGCGGCCTCGTCGATCGCCATCGGCGCAAGGTCGTGGAACCCGTGCGAGATCAGGGTCCGCCACAGGTCGACCCGCTCGCCGCCGGGACCGCGGAGCCGAAGTTCGATGTCGGGCGAC
>DATAEV010000135.1:0-5885 GCA_036257875.1 Actinomycetota bacterium
GACCGCGCCGACGTTCGCCTGCGCTTCCTCGATCACGGCGGTGCTGGCGGTGACCTCGCCGCCGCCCTCTCCTTGGGATGCTCGCCACACCTCGAGGTCGAAGAGCCACCGGTGCAGCTCCTCGCCGCCGACGCCGAGCGGGTTCTCGAGGCTCTGCCGCGGGCCGGCGACGTATCCGTCGAGCGAGACCGCGACCTGGAATCGGAACGTTCCCATCGAACCCCTCCTCAGTGTGCCTGCCTAACCCGCGAACCGATACACCTGCCAGGGATCGGGGACGCCCTTCAGCTCGTGCTCACCCATATCCTCGAACGAGAGCCCCGACCCCTCGGTCAGGTCCTTCACCGTCCGCGAGCACAGGATCTCGCCGCCACCGGCACCCGACATGACCCGCGCCGCGATGTGCACCGCGATCCCGCCGATGTCATCGCCCTGGATCTCGTACTCGCCCGTGTGCAGCCCGATCCGGACCTCGAGTCCCAGAGCCCGAACATCGCCACGGATCACGTCCGCGCACCGGATCGCTCGCGCCGGGCCGTCGAACGTCGCCAGGAAGCCGTCGCCCGTGATCCGCACTTCCTTCCCACGGTAGAGATCCAAACCCCGGCGAACGATCGCGTTGTGTGCGTCGATCGTCGTCTTCCATCCTCGGTCGCCCATCTCCGCCGCACGGACCGTCGAGTCCACGATGTCGGTGAACATGATCGTGGCGAGCACGCGGTCCGGTTGGTGGATCGGGATCGTACCGGTGAGGAATTCTTCGGTCAGGTCGAGGACCGTGTCGGCGTCCCCGAGGAACGGGAGATGGTCCCCTCCGGGAAGCTCGACGAATCTGGCCCCCGGGATCCGTTCGGCCATGTACCGGCTGGCTTCGACGTTCGCGGCGACATCCTCGGCTCGGTGCATGATCAAGGTGGGGACGCGAACGGACCCCAGCGACTTCCGGATGTCCACCGGTCCCAGACGTGCCACCTCTTCGAACGCCTCCCTCGGTGTGACCGCAGATGCCATGAACGTCTGCCACCACGCCTCCGTCGCCACGTCGCCATCCGGCGAGAGTTGGTGGAAGAACGCGTTGAGCATCTCTTCGTCGTAACCGGCCCGTATCTGCGCGACGAGTTGGTCGAGCGCCTCGGCAGGGATCCCCCACGGATAGTCGTCATCGGCGATCGTCGTGGGGTGTGCGCCGAACGTGACCACCGCGCGCGCTCGTTCAGGGTAGGTCGCGGCGAACAGCAACGCGAGGCGGCCGCCGATGTGGCAGCCGAAGAACGCCGCTCGCTCGGAACCGGCCGCATCCATCACGCAGAGGATGTCGTCCAGGCGGTCCTCGAAGACCTGACCGGTCGGCCCGCGATCGGAGAGACCGGTCCCCGGCCGGTCGAACGTGATCAGACGGGAGAACGTTCCGAGACGCGTCAGGAACCGTGCGAACGCGGGGAGTTCCCACTGCATCGCGAGGTGACTCGGCCAGCCCAGCAGGAAGATGAGGTCGAGCCCCGCGTCGATGTCGCCGACCACCTGATAGGCGACCAGCAGCTCGTCATCGCGCCTGGCGTATGCGATGGAGGGCACGTCGAACCGCACGCCGGCAGTCTAGGCGCGAGGTCCAGCCGCGGTTCCTCGCGCACGCCCCACGCTCGGTGCTGCTGTAAGTCGAACCTCCGAATCGACGACACTGCCCGTCCGGAGGAGCCTCGCGAAGAGCCTCGGCCCACCGTGTGAGTGGTGCGGCCGGATGAAGATCGAGAGTCAGGGAGTTGTTGCCCGTGCGTCAATCGTCTCCAAGCGGCCTCCATCGAACGATGCGGCTCGGGATCGTCCCGCTCGCGCTGCTGGCAACCGTGCTGGTCCCCGTCGTCGCGAGCGCCGACAGCAACTGTGGAGCGTCGAACGGTCAGACGCTCTGTGTGACCGTCCCAAGTAGTCCTCTTTCGGGCGACACGAACGTGACCGTTACGAATTCCCCGAACACCGGCCTGGTGATCGCGACCTGGATGCCGGCGGGTGGCACCTCGACCCAGCTCATCGAGTCGTTCGCCCCGTCGCCTGCGACGACCGACTATTCGTTCGTCTGGCCGACACAGAAGTATCTCGATGCCTCCGGGACGTTGCGCTTGCAGGCCGGGTCGACCGCCGCTGCGCCGGTCGATCTGGCGGTCACGCTCGGCAACGGGAACACGACGGACTTCCAGCACACCCCGAACGACTGGGCGAGCTACCTCCCGGGTGCGTGGACGGACGCGAACGATCCCACGGTTCTCGCGGTCGGGGACGGCCCGTCGAACGAGGTCACCTCGAACGCGGTCGCTGCCCGGATCGCCTCGGTAGATCCACCGCTCTTCCTCTTCCTCGGCGACGTGTACGAGACGGGCAGCTTCACCGAGTTCCGGAACCACTACGGGGTCTCCTCGCTGGATGCCCCGGGATCGAGCACGCTCTGGGGCGCGACGGCCGACGTCACGCAGCCGACCATCGGCAACCACGAGAACGCCAGCACGGCGCCGTTCATCGACTACTGGCATCAGCGCCCGCTCTTCACGAAGTTCACGTTCGGCGGTGTCCTGTTCCTGGACATGAACTCGAACAAGTCGTTGAAGTCGGGGACCAGGCAGTACCGATTCATCCAAACGGCCGTCAGCGATCCTGCCGCACCCAGCTGCATCGTCGTCTACTGGCACAAACCCGCCGTCAAGAACAACACGCAGGTGATCGCGTCGTTGAGCCCGGCATGGGCGTTGCTCGCGAACAACGGCGTGGACCTCCTGCTCGCGGGTAACCAACACCACATGGTCGAGGACAAGCCGTTGGACGCGAACTTCACGGCCGGGACGCCACAGGCGCACCTCGTGCAACTGGTCGCGGGATCCGGTGGGCACCAGCTCGCCGGCGTATCGGCGACACCGCCGGGGAGCCGGATCGCATGGTCGAAAGGCAAGACCGCCGGCTACCTCGCGCTGACGCTCAACGGTGCAGCCGTCGGGAACGCAGCGTCCAGCATCGGCTGGCAGTTCCAGAACCTGAACGGCGCCTCCTTGCGGTCCGGCTCCGTCGCCTGCTGACGGGCGCGAGGGGATCTTTCGTCCGAAAGAGGGGATGGCGCCCGATCGTCTGCCGCATAGGTTGGGATCAAGATCATCAGGAGGGGGATGAGGTCTTGAAGCGACTGTTCTTGCTCTGCATGGGTGTTCTTATCGTTTTCGCAGTCCCGGCGAAGGCGGATCCTGGACCGTCGGACGAGGTCGTCGTGATCGCAGGTAGTTGCGATGACGGAACGACGATCGTCAGCGCCCACAACACCCAGGACAAATCGCTGGGGTACCTGATCAGGATCGACGGACGGCTCGTGGAGCAGGGGCGGCTCGACCCCGGCGAGCGGGTCCAGCGGACGTACGAGGTGCCGCTCGGAGAGTCCCACTTCTATCGGATCAGGCTCGGCCTGCCGGTCGACCACGTGTACTTCTCGGACGAGGCGGCCACGGACCGAACCAACTGCTCGAGTCCGACCTCGTCATCGACGACACCACCGCCCACGTCGACGACACCACCGCCAACGTCATCGTCGAGCTCCGGCGGAAGCTCTTCTTCGTCGAGCTCCTCGGTCGGCGGAGGTGGAGGAAGCTCCACGCGGGGTCCGACGGTGAAAGGTGAGTCCGGCACGGACCCCGGGGATGTGGCGTTCACGGGTTCGAGCAACGTCCCCTGGCTCGCAGCCGCGATGTTCGTGTTGCTGCTCGTCGGTTCGCTTGCCCTGCGGATCGGCTCGAGGAAGGGGACCGTGGAGGATCCTGAGAACTAAGGGTCCTCAGTCGAGAAGTTCGCGCACGTCGGGGCGGTCGACGAAGCTCGCCCTGAGGTCGCCATCCAGCGTGTCGGCGATCGTCTGGACGATGCCCCGCGCCTCTTCTTCGAGTTCGGCGCGCTCCTCGTCGCCGACGATCCGACCCAGCTTCGCCAGGATCTCCCACAGGATCCGGCGGTGCCCGAGGTCTTCGGCACCCGAGCGAGCTTCCCGGAGCGCTCGTTCTGCCTCGCGTGTGCTGCCGGCCGCCGCGAGCGCTGTCCCTTTCAACAACATCGCTTCCTCGGTGAACGGCCGGATGCCGGCACGGTCCAGCCGATCGAGGACGTCATCCGCGATCTCGATCGCGCGTTCGTGATCCGCCCTCGCGTCGGCGCCCCGACCTCGTAGGAGCGGCACCAGCACCGACACCTCCGAACGGAGGGGCTCGGCCGACAGCTCCACGTTGCTCTCCGCGAGCGCGGCGTCGGCTTCGTCGAGCTCGCCCGCGAAGAGGTGGATCTCGGCGATCGAAGCCAACGCCCAGGCTCGCGCGCTCGGCAGACGATCGGTCGCGACATCCAGCGCGATGCGCGACGTCGCTCGAGCACGTTCCGGATCACCGAGATAGGCGTACGTGACGGCGAGCGTTGACCGCGTCCTCACCAGCGGAGCCAGGAACCCTGCGCGCTCGCCCATGTCGATGGCCTCATCCATCAGGTCGATCGCGGTCCCCACCTCGCCGCGATCCAGGTAGACCTCGAAGAAGCTCATCGTCGCGTGCGCCTGCCCCCACAGGTTCCCGATCGACTCGGCGACCGATCGACCCTCGCGGCCGAGCGCGAGTGCCTCCTCGTCGTTCCCCGTCAAGCGGCTGAGCGTCGCCGAGCTGGCGAGGGTCTCGCACAGCATCGGGGGGTTGTCGACCCCGCGCCAGATCGAGCGGGCCTCCTCCAGGCTCTTCCGGGCCGCAGCGAGGTCACCGTTCGCCGTGTACGGCCTCCAGATGTCGGTCAAGGTGAACGCCACCCGTTCGCGCGCGTCTAGCTCTCGCGCGAGCGCGAGGGATCGCTCGCCCGCCTCCATCGCCTCACCGTTGTCGCCGCCCCCGTAGACGTTCAGATTCATCAGGTTCCACAGCGCCTTGGACTCGGCCCCGCGGTCGCCCAGTTCACGCGCCAACGCAACGGCCTGCTGCGAGGCGCGCCGTCCGTTGACGACGTCGAACTTCGGTGTGGGCGTCGTGAGCAGGGTCGTCAGGGACATCGCCGCCTGGAGCTCGGCCACCCGGTCGCCCGAGGCCTCTGCTCGCGCCCGCATCTCCTCGTAGTTCTCCTCCGCTTCGTCGTAGCGCCCGGACAGCTCCAAGGCCCGGCCGCGGTTCGGATAGAGGCGAGCGAGGAGTTCCTCGGCGACGCCGAGCCGGCGCGCCGCCTCGATCGCGGCGCCGTAGAGGGTGACCGCGTCGGCGTTCGCGTAGAGCCGGGCCGCGTGGTCGCCGGCGATGTGCGCGTAGCGAAGCGTCCGTTCATCGTCGCTCGCCTCCTGGAAGTGGCGAGCGAGCACCGGCGCGAACTCCTCCAGCCGGTTGGCGTACAGCCTCTCCAGCGCGGCTCCTACGCGCAGGTGGAGCGCACGGCGATCGCGCAGGAGGATCGTCCCGTACGCCGCCTCCTGCGTGAGGCTGTGGTGGAACGCGTACTCCCGCTCGGGGCTCCGAGCGATCTCACGGATGAGGCCGGCGCGCTCCAGCGTGTCCAGTCGCCCGCGAAGGTCCGCACCGTCGCCGGCGACCGCGCCCAGGACCGGCTCGTCGAAGGAGCGACCGATCACCGAGGCGAGCTGCAGCGTGCGTCGCGCGTCCTCATCAAGGGTGTCGAGGCGCGCCGTGATCACGGCCTGCAGGGTGGCCGGGATCGTGTCGGCCGAGCCCTCCAGCTGGATCGAAGCGGCCAGCTCCTCCAGGAACAGCGGGTTGCCCTCGGTCCGCTCGAGGATCCCCGTGCGGACCGCCTCTGATCGCGAGCCCTCGGGAAGGAGGTCGTCGATCAACGAGGCGCTGTCCTCCTTCGACAACGGCGACAGCTGGATCTCCGTCGATCGA
>DATAEV010000154.1:0-2958 GCA_036257875.1 Actinomycetota bacterium
GGTCTCGCCGTTCTCGCTCGCTCGCGCGAGCCGTCCCCCGGCCGCGAGGCTCGCGTCGACGATCGAACGGGCCCGGATGTCGACGGGACCGAACCGAGCGCCGCGATCGATCGGGACCCCGGCCGCTCGCTCCACGAGCCCGAGCACCCGGTCGAGCGTCATCCCCTCCTGGAGGCCCGTGAGCCCGAACTCCTTGTCGGGGTCGTGATCCAAGAGCTTCTGGATGTTCCCGCGCACGTTATCGATCGGGTGGGTGGCCGTGCCGGCGACGCCGCCGGCCAGCAACGCCCGTTCCAGGTCGGTCCGATCGACGACGCGCGGGGTCCAGTCGTCCTCGGCGAACGGCGGCAGACGACTGACGTGGGCTTCGATAACGTCGGAAGGCACTGGGTATCAGCGTAGGCGAGGGAGGTCGTTTGGAGCTTCGAGGCAAGGTGGTGGTCGTCACGGGCGCTTCGGCGGGGATCGGCGAGGCGACGGCGGTGGCCTTCGCGAAGCGGGGCGCCACGTTGGTGCTCGCGGCGCGTCGACGGGACCGGCTGGAAGCGCTCGCCGAGCGGATCGACCGGGCCGGCGGAACGGCGCTGGCGCTGCCGTGCGACGTCGGAGACCCGGAGCAGATCCGCCGCCTCCCGGGCGTGATCCAACAGGCGTTCGGCCCCACCGACGTCCTGATCAACAACGCGGGCATCCCGGGCGGTGGCTCGTTCGCGGCGCTCTCCTACGAGCAGATCGACGCGGTCGTTCGGGTCAACCTGCTCGCGGTCATGTACGGGACCCGCGCGTTCCTCCCGGGCATGATCTCGCGGGGCCGCGGGCACGTCGTGAACATGGCGTCGCTCGCCGGAAGGTTCGCGGCGCCCGGGGCGGCGGTGTACACGGCGACCAAGCACGCGGTCGTCGCGTTCAGCGAATCCCTCAACTACGACACGGCGCCCAACGGCGTCCTCGTGACGAGCGTGAATCCCGCCTTCATCGTCACCGAGGGATTCTCGTACACGAACGTCCCGGCGCCCGTCCTCCTCGAGGTCGACCGCGTCGCCGAAGCCGTCGTCAAGGTCGTTCGGAACGGGATCGCACCGGAGTACTCGATCCCACGATGGATCAGCCCGTTCCAGGTGTTCCGCGTCCTCACCCCGCCGCTCTATCGCTGGGGGGTTCGGCAGGCGCGGGGGCGGACCCCACGGACCCCGTCAAGGCCGGCGCCCGAAACGAGCCACGAGGATCCGGGTCCGTGAGCGGCGGTCTGGCCCCCGTCGAGGTCCAGCGGCCGCGATCCGAAGAGGTCGTCGAACCCGACATCCCGTGGATCGTGATCGTGTGGAACGACCCGATCAACCTGATGTCCTACGTGACCTGGGTGTTCCAGAAACTGTTCGGTTACCCGAAGGCGAAGGCCGAGAAGCTGATGTGGGACGTGCACACGAAAGGGAAGGCCGTCGTCGCTTCGGGCGAGAAGGAGCAGTGCGAGATCCACGTCTCGGCGCTGCACGGCTACGGTCTCTGGGCGACGATGCAGAAGGATCGCTGAGAGGTGGCCGGGCGTCTCGCGATCCGTCGTCGCGCCGACGGCACGTTCGGATGGAAGCTGACGAAGAACGAACGCGAGGTCCTCACGCATCTCGCGAAGGACTTCCGCGCGCTGCTCACCGCTGAGACGCCGTCGTCGGACCCGAGCCTCCAGCGGCTGTTCCCGCCGGCGAGGACCGACGACCCCGTCGAGGAGCTCGAGTACGAACGCAAGGTCGGCGACAGCCTCCTCGCGACGAAGCTCGAGCAGCTCACCATCCTCGAACGGTGCGCCGCGTCACGGGTGCTGAGCGAAGAGGACGTGCTCGCGTGCATGCGAGCGGTGAACGACCTCCGGCTCGTGCTGGGAACGCGGCTGGATGTGCGGGAGGACTCCGATCCAGCCGATTTCGCCGGCGATCCCGAGCGGCGCTCCACGTTCGAGCTTTACGCGTACCTGAGCTGGTTGCTCGAATCGTTGATCGAGGCCATGAGCGCCTCGGGCGCGTAAGCGTCGATCAATCCTCGGGCCTGGCGATTCGGTCTCTCAGGCGGCTTCGAAATCGCTGCCACCGGGTCGGGCGAGCCTGATCTGCCAGATGCTCCTTGCGGGCTTGCTCGCGGTCGTCCTTCTGTCGTTCGTTCAGGATCCCGGCGTTCTGATCGGGGTTCGAACCGGACCCGAGAACCCACCTCCTACTCCCATACCGCGAAGATACATCGGTTGCGCTCCTGGGCAGGCGGCTCAGCGCACCGGCGACCCGACACGAGGGGTCATGCCGTCATCGTGCCAACTGCTCCTCCAGGGAACGGACCGCGGCGCGCGCGGCCGCGTCGCCCTCGCCGGGGCCGAGCGCCGGCTCCGACAAGGTCGCCGGCACCTCGCCCCGGAGCCGGCGCTCGGCCTCCTCGATCCAGGACTCAGGGAGCTCATCGGGGACCTCGGCGTCGCACATCTCGGCGAAGTACGAGGTCCACGCGCGCGGCACGACCCGAGCCCACTGGTAGCCGCCGCCGCCGGTGGCCACCCAGTGGCCACCGGCGGCGGCATGCGCAAGCCGGTGCAGCTCGGCCGCCGTCGCCCGGTACGCCCCCGTCGTCAGCAGGAGCTGCGCGAGCGGGTCGCTGTGATGCGTGTCGCAGCCGAGCTGGGTGACCAGCACGTCCGGAGCGAACGCCGTCACCGCCGCCGGCACCACGGCGCGGAACGCCTCGAGCCACGCCTCGTCGCTCGTGAGAGCGGGGATCGGCACGTTGATCGCGCTGCCGAGCGCGTCGGGCCCTCCTCGTTCGCTCGCGGACCCGGTCCCGGGGAAGAACCACGAGCCGAACTGATGCAGCGAGATCGTCAGGACGCGGGCGTCGTTCCAGAAGGCGAACTGCACTCCGTCGCCATGGTGGACGTCCACGTCGACGTAGGCGACCCGCTCGCACCCGTTCGCCAGCAGC
>DATAEV010000161.1:0-2798 GCA_036257875.1 Actinomycetota bacterium
CCGCCGCCATCGGACATCCCCCCTTCCTGTCGCGGCCCATCGCGCAGGATGCGCTGCTAGCAGGCCTCCTGACCGCGACGTCGCTCGTCGGCGTGCTCGTCCATCTGCACGTCGATCTGCCCGAAGGGGGAGAGGAAGCGACGGTCCGGAGCCTCGATGCCCTCGGCCTCCTGCTCATCCTCCTTCAGACCGTGCCGCTCACCTGGCGACGCCGGGCCCCGATCCCCGTCCTCGCGGTGACGATGTCCGCGCTGTTCGCGTACTCCGTCATCGGATACTTCACGTCCTTCGCCGCTCTGGGGTTCCTGGTCGCCCTGTATACGGCCGCGGCCTATCGAGAGCGATCGGTTTCGATCCCCGCTGGGGTCGCGGCGGCCATCGTGGTCATCCTCGTGTACCTGATGGAGAAGGAGCCCGTCGAGCCGGACGCGATCTTGGCCGAGTGCCTGTTCGTCGGGGCGGCCTGGTTCCTGGGCGATGGTTTCCGGATCCGACGCGGACAGGTCTTGATGTTGGAGGATCGAGCGAGCCGCTTGGAGCGCGACCGCGAGGAGCGTGCCGAACGCGCGGTCGCGGACGAACGCCGAGTCATCGCCCGGGAGCTGCACGACGTGGTCGCGCACAACGTGAGCGTCATCGTCGCCCAGGCTGGGGCGGCGCAACGGATCTCCGCCGCGCAACCCCGGGAGGCTCTGGCGGCGCTCGGGAGCATCGAGCACACCGGACGAGAAGCGCTCGTCGAGATGCGGCGTCTCATGGGGCTGCTCCGGCCCGACGCCGAGCGGGTGACGAGGCGGACCCCGCAACCCGGCTTGGATGAGCTCGAGACACTCGTGGACCAGGTGCGCGAGGCGGGCGTCCCGGTCCTGCTCACCATCGAGGGGGTACGCCGTCCGCTCCCCGTCGGATTGGATCTGTCGGCGTACCGGATCGTGCAAGAGGGGCTGACGAACGTCTTGAAACATTCCCTTCCCTCACGGGTGGACGTGGTCGTGCGGTACCTGCCGGCATCGCTCGAGCTGACGATCACGGATGACGGGATGAACCTCCACGAGGAGCAGGCTGAGCAGATCGATGGCGTGGATGACGACGAGGCTCCGCGGATCCGGTACGGACACCTGGGGATGCACGAGCGTGTGGCGCTCTTCGGTGGGGAGCTCAGCGTGGGGCCGGTGTCCGGCGGGGGGTACCGCGTGTCGGCCACCCTTCCGACCGACGAGGATCTGCCGTGACGATCCGCGTCCTCGTCGCCGACGATCAACCGCTCATGCGCGCGGCGTTCGAGATGACGCTGCGGACCGAGGAAGACATCGAGCTCGTGGGAGAGGCATCCGATGGACTCGATGCGGTCGAGCAAGCCCGTCGGCTGCGGCCCGACGTCATCTTGATGGATGTGCGGATGCCCGGGTTGGACGGCGTCGAGGCGACGAGGATCCTGGCCGCCGAGGACCGGACCACCAAGATCTTGATCCTCACGACCTTCGATATCGATGAGTACGTGATCGAGGCGATCCGAGCCGGAGCGAGCGGCTTCCTCCTGAAGGACGTTCGACCGAGCGAATTGATCGAGGCGATCCGGATCGTCGCACGCGGCGACGCGCTCCTCGCGCCGTCCGTGACGCGACGCCTCCTGGAGTCGATCGCACCGTCGCTGCCGGTGCTCCGGCCGCCCAAGGTTGGCCTGCTCGACGCGCTGACCCCGACCGAGCGCAAGGTGCTCGCGCTCGTCGGCCGGGGTGCCTCGAACCACGAGATCGCCGCTGAGCTCTTCGTTGCCGATACCACGGTGCGCACGCACATCCGCCACATCCTCGAGAAGCTCGCGCTCCGCGACCGTGTGCAGGCGGTCGTGCTCGCGTACGACACCGGGCTCGTCCAGCCGCACGCTAGTTAACCGTTGAAGGGTCTCGTCTCCGGAGACGACGCCTGTTTCGTCGTGGGCGACGACGACGGACGCCGTTCGACGCTCCTACCGTTGCACCCCACGTCGCGGAGGGTGACATGCGGTGGCTCATCGGGTCCAGCCTGAGGCTTCGCCGCGTCGTCGTCGTCGTGGCAGCAGGGGTCGTCGTCCTGGGTGTTGCTCAGCTTTGGCACGCGTCCGTCGACACCCTTCCCGAGTTCGGCCCGCCCACGGTGCAGGTGCAGACCGAGGCTCTCGGGCTCTCCGCTCCGGAGGTCGAGCAGCTGATCACCGTCCCGTTGGAGCAGGATCTGCTCGCGGGCGTCCCGTGGCTCGACACGATGCGCTCCGCTTCGATCCCCGGCCTCTCGTCGATCGAGCTGATCTTCGATCCCGGAACCGACCTCCTTCGTGCACGGCAGGTCGTGCAGGAGCGGCTGACGCAGGCAGCCGGGTTGCCGAACGTCTCGGCGACGCCGCACATGCTCCAGCCGCTCTCGTCGACCAGCCGGATCATGATGATCCGGCTCTCGTCGGCGACCGTGTCGCCGATCGAGATGTCGGTCCTCGCGCGATGGACCATCCGGCCGAAGCTCCTCGGTGTCCAGGGAGTCGCGAACGTCTCCATCTGGGGTCAGCGAGAGCGGCAGCTCCAGGTGCAGGTCGACCCCGACCGATTGGCGACGTACGGGCTGTCGCTCGACCACATCATCGAAACGAGTGGGAACGCGCTGTGGGCGTCGCCGCTCACGTTCCTCGAGGCCTCGACGCCCGGTACCGGTGGCTTCATCGACACGGCGAACCAACGGCTGGGCATCCAGCACCTTCAGCCCATCACGACCGCGAGCGATCTGGCCAAGGTGCCGATCGATCGAGCGAGCGGCGGCACGCTGCG
>DATAEV010000162.1:0-4720 GCA_036257875.1 Actinomycetota bacterium
CTTCTGAAGATGACCCGCTGGTTCGGGGGCCTCGCCGCGCGCCTGAGCGGCATCGGCGTGCGGCCCGGCGACGACGACGAGCTGCGCCAGAAGAAGACGCTCGCCGTCTTGCTCGCCGTGCTGGTCCTGCCCGTCTCTCTCGTGTGGGGCAGTCTGTACGTCGGCTTCGGCTCGGCGGTCGGCTTCGTGCCGTTCATCTACTTCGCCGTCTCGGTCGGCTCGTTGGTGCTCTTCGCGCGGACCGGGAACTTCCGGCCCTTCCTCGTGACGCAGCTCCTCGACGTGCTCCTCACGACGACGATCGGACAGATGCTGATCGGCGGGTTCCTCCCGTCGGGGGGCGTCGCGCTCTGGGGCAGCCTGGCTCCGCTCGGCGCGCTCGTTTTCGTCGAGGTCCGGGAGGCCGTTCGGTGGTTCGTGGCGTTCGTGATCGTGTTCGTGGTGACGGGCGTCCTCGGGGAAGCGCTGTTCGCGCCCGCAGATCTCCCGGTGTGGTTCACCACCACGATGCTGGCGCTGAACATCGTCGGCACCTCCGCGATCGCGTTCACGGTGCTCGCGTCCTTCGCGAAGGAGCGCAACGAAGCGCTGACGGCGCTCCGAGCCGAACAAGCGAGATCCGAAGGCCTCCTCGTCAGCATCCTGCCGCGCTCGATCGCCGAGCGATTGAAGGCGTCGACCCAGCCGATCGCCGACCACGTGGACTCGGCCTCGATCGTCTTCGCAGACGTCGTTGGATTCACGCCGATGTCCGAGCGGCTCCCGCCCGTCCAGGTCGTCGGCATGCTCGACGAGCTGTTCTCACGCTTCGACGCGCTCTGCGAGCGGCACGGGCTCGAGAAGATCAAGACGATCGGCGACTGCTACATGGCGGCCGCGGGTGTTCCGGATCCGCACCCCGACCACGCGCGCAGGGCCGCGCTGCTCGCGCTCGACATGCGCGATACGGTCGCGGCGTGGACCCTGCCCGACCGATCGCGCCTCGAACTTCGGATCGGCATCAACTCCGGACCCGTCATCGCGGGCGTGATCGGGACCAAGCGCTTCCTCTACGACCTCTACGGCGACGCGGTGAACACGGCGAGCCGCATGGAGACCCACAGCGTGCCGGGCGAGATCCAGATCACGAGCGCGACCCACGAGCTGCTGAAGGACGAGTTCGAGTGCCGGCCGCGGGGAACGATCGCGGTCAAGGGGAAGGGCGAGATGGAGACCTGGTACCTCGTCGCTTGCCGCTCCGATCGTGGAGCGCGGGACGGTGAGAGCGTGAGCTGAAAACGTCTGGAGAAGAGTGACAACGATCCTTCCGAACCATTGCGCGAACGTCGGGACAGGAGTAGCGTGCGTCACTTCATGAAGGCGCGAGAAAGGGGGACGACGCGATGACGAGTACGTTCATCACGAACTTCGGCGTGTCCCTCCCGTTCGGGCTCGCGGCCTGATCCTTCCTTCACGCTGACTGCTTCGCCTGAAGGATCGCGCATCCCAAACGGCCGGGACAGGCCTACGGGGACATGCCCCACGAGAGGTGACCTTTTGACGTTCATCGCCGACCGCCCGCATCTGCATCACGGATCACGACCAGGAGGAACGGAGCGCCCCGCTCACTGGGCGGGACAGGAGGTCCGCCATGGACCTGGAAGAGCGTTTGCAAGGACGTGCGTACGTCGAGACCGAACGGTCTCGTGTCCTCGTCACGCTGCTCTTCACCGACCTGGTCGGATCGACGGAGCGGCTCGTGCGGCTCGGCGATCGGGATTGGTACGAGCTGTTGGCGCTCCATCACCGGACGGTTCGGGAGCACCTGGATCGGTTCGCCGGTCGAGAGGTCGACACCTCAGGTGACGGGTTCCTCGCGACCTTCGATACGGCATCACAGGCCGTGAGCTGCGGGTCCGGATTGACGCGTTCCCTGGCGCAGCTCGACCTGGATGCGCGCGTGGGGGTCCACACCGGCGAGTGCGATCGGCTCGGGACGAAGTACAGCGGCGTGGCGGTGCATGTCGCGGCTCGGGTCGTTCGGCTAGCCGGACCTCGCGAGGTGCTGGTCACCGAAACGGTCAAGGGGGTCGTCGCCGGCGCGGGACTGAGCTTCTGCGAGCGTGGGAGCCACGAGCTGAAGGGGTTGCCGGGCGTCTGGCCACTCTACGCGGCGGTCGCGACCGAACCGGAGGCTCGACGGGCTCGCGCGAGGCGTTCGGTGCACCGGTCGTCCCATTCGGCCCACATGACCGCTCGAGTAGCCGTGTCAGGACCGGGGCACGGCAGCTGATGAGGAGGAGGATGAGCCCTCGCCGATCGGCGAGGGCTCATCCCCTCGGAGGGCTGGGATAGCCTTGACCGCCATGGAGTTCCGCACGATCCGGGAGGACGAGTTCGATGCGTTCGGGCTGGCGCTCTCCAACGCGTTCGGCGAAGTGGAGGCGGCGGAGGACGACGTCGCGAACGGCCGGCTCAGCATCGAGTTCGACCGAACCTTCGCCGCGTTCGACGAAGGCCAGATCGTCGGCTGTGCAGCGGTGTACACGTTCTCGTCCGTCACCCCCGGCGGTGGGACGGTCGGCACCGCTGGCATCACGTGGGTCGGCGTGCTGCCGACGCATCGGCGGCGCGGCGTCCTCACCGAGCTGATGCGCCACATGCTGGACCAGGCCGCCGAACGGGGTGAGCCGATCGCCACGCTCCTCGCATCCGAGGGTCAGATCTACGGCAAGTTCGGATTCGGGCTGGCGGTTCCGGGCCAATCGTTCGACGTCGCGCTCGATCGCGTCCGGTGGGCACCGGGGACACGATCCGAAGGGCGGACGCGGCTGATGACGCATGAGGAGGCCCGGCCCCATCTGCAGGCCGTGTACGAGCGGTTCGCCTCATCGCGGCCCGGCGCCGTGCTGCTGACCGATCGGCAGTATTCGTGGAACTTCTCGGGCATCACGAAACCCGACGAGAAGGAGTTGGTGGCCGTCCACGAGGACGAACACGGCGTGCCCGACGCGTACGCGTTGTATCGGATCAAGCACCGGTGGCCCCGGGGCTTGCCGAGCAACACGCTCACGGTTCACCAACTGATCGCGTGCACCCCCGAGGCTTCGGCCTCGATCTGGCGGTTCCTGTTCGACATCGACCTCGTGTCCCGCGTGAAGACCTGGGACCTCGCCATAGACGACCCCCTCACCTGGCAGATGGCCGAGCCACGCGCGCTGCGGGCGAACGTGGAGGACATCCTGTACGTCCGGCCCATCGACGTGGCCGCCGCGTTGAGCGCGCGTGGATACCTGGAGGACGGCCGGCTGGTGATCGACGTCCGCGACGAGTTCCGGCCCGAGAACACCGGCACGTACGAGCTGCTCGTGGAGGGCGGCAAGGGTTCGTGCGTACGGAGCGTCGCCGAGCCCGAGATCGCCTGCACGGTCCATGTGGTTGGCGGGACCTACTTCGGAGGTGTCTCGTGGGGGACGCTCGCACGAGCGGGCCGGCTCGAGGAACGGGTCAAGGGCGCCATCGCGCGCGCGGACGCGATGTTCCGCACCAGCGTCGCTCCCTGGCCGATCATCCATTTCTGACCCGAACACCTCTCGCCCTCATCGGCATCAGCGGAGCTCTCGAGCCGGTCGATAACCTCGAAGGTCATGACCACTCCGACGCCTGACGAGCCGGCCGGGTTGGGCCGGCCGGGCAGCATCGGCTCCACCCCCGACCCAACCGTCGCGGATGATGGTGGATCGGCTCCTCCGCAGTGGTTCTCGAAGGTCCCGGCGATCAGTTACGTCCGGCGGATCAAGATGAGTGACCCGGTTCGCGCGGGGGACACCACGCACATCGGCACTGAGGTCGAGCGGATCCTGGGCTACGGGCCCGCCGAGTTCATCCTCGATCCCGACCTCTGGGCCGCCCACATCCATCCCGACGACCTCGCGCGCGTGCTCGGAACGTGGCGAGACACGAGCGAGGTCGGCTCTCGGTACCACCTCGCATACCGGATGGTCGCGCGCGACGGCCGCCTCGTTCACGTGCACGACACCGCCGCCGTTGAGGAGGAGCCAGGGTCGGGCATCAGGTCGTGGTGCGGCATCGTTGTGGACGTCACGGCCGACCGGCAGACGGCCCCCACCCTCCGCGAGGCGGAGGCGAAGTACCGGTTGCTGGTCGAGCAGATACCGGCGGTGACCTACATCGACGAGGTCCCGGAGGACGATCCCACCGACCTCACCCCCGCGTACATCAGCCCGCAGCTCGAGCGCCTGCTGGGCTACGCGCCCCACGAATGGTTGGCCGATCCGGACCTCTGGAACCAGGTCACACATCCGGACGACGTTGACGCCGCGGAGGCCGGAGCACGCCGGTCGTTCGAGGACGGCACCCCGCTGAGCATCGAGTATCGGATGGTCGCCCGCGACGGCCGGACGGTGTGGGTGCGGGAAGAGGCATCGCTCTATCGGGACGAGCACGGCGCTCCGAAGTTCTGGCAGGGCGTCTATTTCGACATCACGGACCTGAAACGCGCCGAGGACGAGCTGCAGGGCGCGCTGCGCCGTGAGCAGCAGGCCGCCGAGCGTCTCCGAGCGGTCGACGAGATGAAGAACACCTTCCTCCAGGCGGTCTCGCACGATCTCCGGACGCCGCTCGCGGCGATCCACGGGTTGGCGCTCACGCTCGCCCAGGAGGACATCGATCTTTCCGACGCCGACGTGCGCGACATGGCGAACCGGATCGCCGCGAACTC
>DATAEV010000163.1:0-4057 GCA_036257875.1 Actinomycetota bacterium
CGGGCACCGGGACATCCGCGTGAACGCGCTCGCGCCGGGGCCGATCCTGACGGACAACCTCGAGCGCGCCGGTGAGGAGGCGCAGCGGCAGGCGGCGATGGCCATGCCGATGAAGCGGATCGGGTCCCCCGAGGAGGTCGCAAGCGCGGTCGTGTGGCTGTGCTCCGATCGCGCGGCCTTCATCAGCGGAGCGACGATCCCGATCGACGGCGGCAAGCTCGCCGGCGTGCCCCCGTTCAACGTCAGCTCCAACGAGGAGTTGTTCGGGAAGCATTAGGTCATCGCGGAGACCGTTCGCGCAGGGAGACGCGGAAGAGCTCCCACTCATCGGGAACGCCTCGCAGCTTGGTCCGTCCCAGGGGAGCGAACGCGAGGTCCGTGCCCGTGGCCAGGTCTCGCACCGTGCGCGTGACCACCACCTCATCATCGCCGGCTTCCCCGAGCACGCGCGATGCGATGTGCACGCCGATCCCACCCACGTCCGATCCCAGCAGCTCGATCTCGCCCGTATGGATCGCTGCGCGGATGCTGAGGCCCGATCCGGCCAGCCCGTCGATGAGCTCGATCGCGCAGCGGATCGCTCGGGTCGGGGTGTCGAAGGTCGCGAGGATGCCGTCTCCTGTGGTCTTGATCAATCGTCCGCGGAAGCGATCGACCTCCGACCCGGCGAGGCGGTCGTGGCGATCGAGCAGCTGGCGCCAGTTGCGGTCCCCCAGGGCCGCCGCGCGTCCCGTCGAATCGACGATGTCGGTGAACAGGACCGACGCGAGGACGCGGTCCGCGTTCTCCGCGGCCTGCAACGACTTGATCTGCTCCTCCGACCATTCGTACGCCTCCGAGTACTGGCTCGAAGGCTGATCGCTGGACGGCTGGTAGCGGAGCAGCACGACGCCGGAATCGAAGGTCCGGGACCCGATGAGGCGCAGGTGCGCGGTGTCGACCGGACTCCGGAACAGACGCTTACCGCTCCCGAGGACGACCGGATACACCATGAGCCTGAGCTCGTCGATGAGTTCGTGGTCCATCAGCAGACCGACCAGATCCGCGCTCCCCGAGACCAGGATGTCGCCTCCGGGGTTCCCTTTGAGCTTGGCGATCTCAGCGGGGATGTCCCCCGAGATCACTGTCGAGTTGTTCCACGACGCGTCGGTCAGCGTGTTCGAGACCACGTACTTGGGCAGGGCGTTGATCCGCTCGCCCAGGAAGACGTCGGTCGCGAGCGTCCAGAACGCCGCCCAGATCTGGTACGTCGCCCGGCCCAACAGGAGGGCGTCGACCTCGAGGAGCTGCTCCTCGGCGTACTGCTGCATGTCCTCGCTGGTGAGCGCCAGCGCCCAGGCGTTCCGTCCGTCCCGGTGCTCCTCGTGGCCTGGTGCTTCGATGATCCCGTCGACCGTGATGAATTCCGCGACAACGATCCTTCTCATCGGCACCTCCGGATCGGTCAGTCTCTCACCCGTCAGGTCGAGGCTCGTTCCGGCTTCGGACGGATCGGCGAGGCCGTCGTACGTTGGCTGGCATGACGATCGACCTCTTAGCCGGCTCCGACGCGTTGGACGCGTACTCACGCGTCGTCGTCGAAGTCGCCGAACGCCTGACCCCGTCCGTGGCGAGCCTCCGGGTGGTTGCAGCGCGACGGCCGGGAGGGTCCCTCCCCGGGGCTGGGTCAGGCGTCGTGATCAGCCGCGATGGCTACGCGATCACCTCGGCCCACGTCGTCGCGGGAACCTCTCGCGGTTCCGCGACGTTCGTGGACGGTCACGAGGCGCGGTTCGAGGTCGTTGGTCGGGATCCTCTCTCCGACCTCGCCGTCCTCCGCCTCATACCTGCGACCTGCATCAGGCGGAGCTCGGGGATGCCGCCGGGCTCCGCGTGGGCCAGTTGGTGGTGGCGATCGGGAACCCCATGGGATTCTCGGGATCCGTGACCGCCGGTGTCGTGAGCGCGCTCGGACGAGCACTTCCGATCGGCGCCGGCCGCGCGACCCGTCTGGTCGAGAACGTGATCCAGACGGACGCCGCGCTCAACCCGGGCAACTCCGGGGGCGCGCTGGCCGACGGCGCCGGGCGGGTGGTGGGCATCAACACGGCCGTCGCCGGGATCGGGCTGGGGCTCTCCATCCCGATCGAGGACGCGACCAGGAAGATCGTGTCTTCTCTGATGCGGGACGGCCGCGTGCGCCGCGCGTACATCGGCATCACGGGAGGGAGCCGTCCGCTCCCACCGCGCCCGGCCGCGCAGACCGGCCGCGCGCTCGGCGTCGAGATCATGAGCGTGGTCGCCGGAAGCCCGGCTGCGGATGCCGGGCTGCGGTCGGGCGACATCATCCTCGAGGTCGACGATCTGCCGATCGAAGACGTTGCCGACCTGCAGCGGCTGATGGTCGGCGAGGCTCTCGGGGGGCCGATGCAGGTGCGGGTATGGCGTGACGGCGACATTCCGCACGATCCTGGTTCGACCGACCGAGCTCGAGGCCGCCTGAGACTTCCCTCGACCGGATGAGGCAGCCGAGCCGCAAGACGTGAACGGCCGATGCCGGTTCCCTCGCCGAGGGCAGGAGTTCTTGCGGTTCCTCGAGCGGTTCAAGGACTGGGTCGACGGACCGCCGATGATCGAGCACCTCGACGTCGTCGGTCTGTACGACCTGTTCGGAACCCAGGAAGTCCCTAGTCTGGACGCAATGACGTGTCCGGTCTGCGGAGAGGTGCTCCCCGAAGGCGCCCAATTCTGCCCGAACTGCGGCGCGGCTGTTCAGAAGCTGCTCGTAACGGACGAACGCAAGATGGTCACGGTGCTGTTCGCCGACCTGGTCGACTCCACCGAGTTGGGTCGTCGTTTCGACGCGGAGCGCGCTCGAGAGATCCTCGGCCGCTTCTTCGACATGGCGACCGAGGAGCTGTTCGCCCTTCGCGGGCGACCGGAGAAGTTCATCGGCGACGCGGTCATGGCGGTCTTCGGGGTGCCAATGGTCGACGAGGAAGACGCCCTCCGCGCGGTCCGAGCTGGGCTGGCCATCCGTGGACGACTGCTGCGATTGTCGGACTCGCTCGGGCTTCCGGAGCCTCTCGAGGTCCGGGTGGGTATCGATTCCGGCGAGGCGGCGGCGGGCCTGGGACCCGCGGGCCAGCTGCTCGTGACGGGCTCCGTCGTCAACGTCGCGGCGCGCCTCCAGGTCGCAGCAGCGCCCGGCGAGGTGCTCGTCGGACAGACGACGTTCGCGCTGACGGACACGGACGTGACGTACGGGGCTCGGCGCGACGTGGTGGCGAAGGGGTTCGACGGAGACCTCGCGGCGTTCCCGGCCACCGGATTGTCGACCAGATCGAGGCGGAGGACGATCCCGTTCGTAGGAAGACAGAGCGAGCTCACGATCCTGCGCGAGAGCCTCGCACGTGTGTCCAGCACCGGTCGGCCGACCCTCGCCACGGTCCTGGGTGAACCGGGTATCGGCAAGTCCCGCCTCGCCGACGAGCTCCTCGCGGGCCTCGGCGATGACGTGACCGTCGGCCGCGGCCTGGCCCACGCTTTCACGGACACGGCGACGTTCGCACCGGCGGCCGCGATCGTCGGCGACCTCGCCGGCGTGGACGAGACCGACGCCCCCGAAGCGATCCGGCGACGGTTGCACGAACTCGCCGAGCGAACGGGCGGGTCGTCCGACGACGGCCGTCTCGTGGAGCGGCTCTCGTTGTTGTTCGGCTCGGCGGAGCACGCGGCGGGATCCGGCTTCGTCCAGGCGGTGCAAGCGGGCGTGGTCGAGCTGATCGAGGGGCTCGCTCGCGACCGAGCGTTCGTCCTCATCTTCGAGGATGGGCATCGGCTGAAACCGGCCATGCTCGACCTCGTCGAGCGGCTCGGCGCAGCATCGCGGAACGGTCCACGTCGAGCCTTGCTCGTGGTCCTTGCTCGTCCGGAGCTCCTCGAGCAGCGTCCTCGATGGGCATCGAAGACCGCGAACGCCGTGACGATCCGGCTCGACCCGCTCACCCTCGAGGAGTCGATCGATCTGGTCCAGCAGGCGGCCGCCGACCGCATCGACGAGGCCGAGGCGACGCGG
>DATAEV010000175.1:0-4165 GCA_036257875.1 Actinomycetota bacterium
AAGACCGACATCCTCGACCACGTCTGGGACGGGAGCTTCGACGGGGACCTCAACATCGTGGAGGTCTACGTCGGGCATCTGCGCGCCAAGCTCGACCGCCCGTTCGGTCGGCACGCGATCCAGACCGTCCGCGGGTCCGGATACCGACTGGCGGCCGACGGTGGCTGATCGCCTCGGGAGCGTTCGCGGATGGGCGTACCGGCGGCGACCCGCCGGCATCCGCGTGCGCGTCACGGCCACGACGGTCGCGATCGTCGGGACCGCGTCCGTCCTCGCCGCGTTCGTGATGGTCGCGTTCGTCGGTCGTTCGCTCACGGCCCAAGCCGCCGACCAGGCGACCGTCCGCGCGGAGCAGATCGCGGACGGCGGTGTTCGGGATGGCAGGACCGTCGTCGTTGCGGATCCACAGGAGCAATTCGTGCAGGTGCTGCGTGGCACGACCGTCCTCGCGTCGAGCGCGAACGTGGCCGGCCTGCCGCCGCTCGCGGTCCCAGGCCCCGAGAGCACCACCCGGTTCAGCGTCCCGACAGTGGCCGGCCCATTCGTCGCCGCCGCGGCGGAGACGGAAGGCCCGGATGGACCGCGAACGGTGGTGGTCGGGCTCAACGTCGACGATATCGACGACGCGAGGCACGTCGTTGCGCTGGCCTTGCTGATCGGCGTGCCCTTGCTCCTCGTCGTGGTCGGTGTCGTGACCTGGCGGATGGTCGGCAGGACGCTGCGTCCGGTCGAGGACATGCGCGAAGAGGTCGAGCTGATCTCCTCGAGCGAGCTCGACCGTCGCGTGCCCACGCCGGTACGGGACGACGAGGTCGGTCGGTTGGCTCGGACGATGAACCGGATGCTCGACCGCTTGCAACGCGGGCAGGCACGCCAACGAAGGTTCATCTCCGACGCTTCGCACGAGCTGCGGTCACCGGTCGCGGCGATCCGGCAGCATGCGGAGGTTGCGCTCGCGCACCCGGACAGCTCGAACCTCCAAGAGCTGGCCGATGTGGTCCTGGCCGAGGACGCCCGGCTGCAGGAGCTCGTGGAGGATCTCCTGGTGCTGGCGCGACTGGACGAGCACGCCCGCCCGGCCCGGTTCGACGAGGTTGACCTGGACGACGTCGTGCTGGCGGAGGCAGCCCGCCTGCGCAGCACGACGTCACTCGCCGTCGACACCCAAGGCGTGTCGAAGGCTCGCATCCTCGGGCAACGCGCGGACCTCGAACGGCTCGTCCGCAACCTCACCGACAACGCGACCCACCACGCGCAAGGGCGGATCTGGCTGGGGGTTGTGACATCGAACGGGCACGTCGCCCTCACGGTGCATGACGACGGTCCCGGGATCGCAGCTGGCGACCGCGAGCGGGTGCTCGAGCGGTTCGTGCGGTTGGACGGCGCGCGCGACCGCGCGACCGGCGGAAGCGGGCTCGGCCTGTCGATCGTGCGCGAGGTCGCCTTCGCGCACCAGGCCGCGCTGGCGCTGGGACGGAGCCCTCAAGGTGGATTGCGCGCCGAAGTACGGTTCCCCACGAAGTAAGGAGACCGCTCGATGGCCGACGGATGGATACGCGCGATGCCGCTCGATGAGCTCCAGGATGCCCGCCCGCGGCGGATCGCGGTCGACGGCACCGAGGCATTCGTCGTACGGAACGGCGAGGCGCTCTACGTGATCGGGCTCCGCTGCACCCACCAAGGAGCTCCGCTCGACCGTGGCGTGCTGCACCTCACCGGCTCTCCGCTCACGGTGACCTGTCCTGCGCACGGGAGCATGTTCGACCTCACCGATGGTCAGGTGCGCCGCGGGCCCGCGATGCATCCGGTCCCGGCGTTCGAGGTGCGGGTGGTCGACGGGATCGTCGAGGTTCGACCGAAGACCTGACCGAGCCGACCTAGTCGGGCAGGTTGCCCGCGCGCCACTTGATGCTGCAGCCGACGCTCGGCACCTGGTCCTCGGTCACCGGTCGGCCCGCGAGCGTCGCGTCGATCGCGGCGCGCAGATCCGTGCCCGTCACCGGTCGTCCGTTGCCGGGCCGGCTGTCGTCGAACTGACCGCGGTAGACGAGACGCCGGTCTCCGTCGAAGAGGAAGAAGTCCGGCGTGCACGCGGCGTGGTAGGCCTTCGCGACCTCCTGCGTCTCATCGAACAGATACGGGAAGGTGTAGCCGGCTTCGCGCGCCTCCTCGGCGAGGCTCGCGGGGGCGTCCTCCGGGTAGGTCTCGGGATCGTTCGCGCTGATCGCGACGATCCCGAGGCCGGTGTCCACGTGGTCCCGACCGAGTTGTGCGATCCCGGCGCGCACGTGTCGCACGTACGGGCAGTGACGGCAGATGAACATCACCAGGAGCGCCCGAGCGTCCGCGACGTCGGCGAGCTTCACGGTATCGCCCGTCACGACGTCGGGAAGCGCGAAGTCTGGCGCTTCGGTTCCGAGCGGCAGCATCTGCGACTCGACGCTCATGCCCTCAAGGGTAAAGGCCGACGCCGGATATGCTCGTCCACGCTCGACGCGGGGGGGACGTGCTCTGCGCGACCCCGCCCCGGAAGGAGACGCGGTGGCGAAAGCGGATGGGACCGGGACGGCCGAGGATCCGTGGGTCCTGAAGACGCCGCCGGGGACGTCGGACTACGTCATGTGGCGCGACGATCAGGCGGATCCTCCGACGCTCGTGTGCCAGGTGGGCTCGACGAAGCTCGGCTATCAGCTGCGATGCATCGAGGACCTCCACGAGATGCTTCGAGAACGGGGCGATCGGATGGACCTCGGCGCCGCCGACGAGCAGAAACCAGCCAAGGACGACACCGTCGAGGCGTGGGCGCGCTCCCCCGACAACCCGGTCGGCGGCTGGTATGGCATCAGGAAGGGCCTTCGAGGTCGATTCGGGATGTACGTCCCGCCGCTCCTCGAAGCGCTGGGGCTGGCAGAGCTCGAGCACAACGCCCGGAACAACCGGATGCGAGCGCGCTAGGAGCTCGACCGGATCATCATGCTCGGTCGTGCCCCGTCAGCATCGCCAGTCGTTCCACCCCGACCGCGCTGATCATCAATCGTTCCTTCCGGCTTGCGACCAGCCGTTGCGTCCAATCGACGACCCCTCCATCTGCAACCTCGAACGGCTCGTCCTCAACCGAAGCGAATACCTTGAAGCAGAATCGATCGTAGTAGTTGCGCCCGCCCTCACGGGTCGGCCGATCGCGGACCTCGACGGCCGGCTCGTTTACGACGGCCTCGCGCACGGCTTCCACGAGGGCTGCCATGCCACCACCCGTGAGGTCGGTGATCTCCAGGATCACCGCCAAGCCGGTTGCTGTGTGCAGAACGTCGGTCGCGAAGCGAACGTGCTCGACGATCGCTCTCGTTCGAAGATCAGGTTGCCGGTGTCCCGTCCTGCGGTGATGAGCCCGAAAAGCTCGAAATGCGCGAAGGACGCGTCGCCTTCGAAGGTCTGCGCTCGGACGACACGCTGGCTGGCGGCCATGCTCACGCGCTGCGTCGACCGAGGCTGCTGCCGGATGAGCTCTTGGCGCCGCATCGCCGCCTCCAACGCAAGCCCGTTGGTTGGATCGGCGGCGACCTCGGTGCCGCGAACCGTCGATACCAGACGTGATTGTGCAACGCCGGCGATCCGATGGGTGCCGAGGGGCACCAACGGCGAAAGGGCCACTCTTCGAAGCCATCGGGGAGCGATCCGAACAACAAGCGCTGAGCATCGCGAAGCGAGTGTGCGTCGACCTGCGCCGTATGCACGAACCGGTCCGAACGGTACCGTCGTGCGACGTCGGCCGGATCGAGAGCCTCGGCGCGTCGGCGCGCGACCTCGAGGAGGAGGGTCGCGAGATCCGCTCCCCGCATCGATACGAGCGTCCCGAGGACGTCCCCGGTCGACCCGGTGACCCGGCGCACCGCGTCTTCGTTCACGCTTGGACACTAGCGGGACGTCGTCACCGGGGGTGCTGCCCGGCCACCGGGATCTGCACAAGCATGTGGGTGCCGCCGCCGCTCGGCGTGATCGCTTCGATCGTGCCGCCGTGCGCCTCGACCAGTCGTTTCGCGATCGCCAACCCGAGGCCGGTGCCACCGGTGTCGGCCGAAGCGACGAAGCGATCGAACACGAACGGCATCTGGTCGCTCGGGATGCCCGGTCCGTCGTCGTCGACCTCGAACACCACGTCGCGGCC
>DATAEV010000181.1:0-1618 GCA_036257875.1 Actinomycetota bacterium
GGGGCACGCCGAGGCCTTCAGCGGCGGGGACGCCGTCGCCCGCTACCAGGCGATGCGCGGCCACAACGTGATGCATCCGATCGGATGGGATGCGTTCGGCCTCAACGCCGAGAACGCCGCGATCAAGCGAGGGACGCCGCCCGCGGAGTGGACGTACGCCAACATCGAGCAGCAGGCGGCGTCGTTCCGGCGTATGGGGATGTCGTTCGACTGGACGCGCGTGGTGCGCACCTGCGACCCCGGGTACTACCGGTGGACCCAGTGGTTGTTCCTGCGGCTCTTCGAGCGCGGCCTGGCCTACCGGAAGAACGCGCCCGTGAACTGGTGTCCCAAGGACCAGACCGTGCTGGCGAACGAGCAGGTGATCCAGGGTCGGTGCGAGCGCTGCGGCACGCTGGTCGAGCGCCGGGACCTGACGCAGTGGTTCTTCAAGATCACCGACTACGCGGACCGCCTGCTGGACGATATGCAGGAGCTGACCGAGTGGCCGGAGCGCGTGATCACGATGCAGCGGAACTGGATCGGCCGCTCGGAGGGGGCGCGCGTCACCTTCACGATCGAGGAGACGGGCGACGAGGTCGAGATCTTCACGACCCGCCCGGACACGCTGTGGGGCGTCACGTTCTTCGTGTTCGCCGTCGAGCACCCGTTGGTCGAGAAGCTGGCGGAGGCCGGCGGAACCGCCGAGGCTGTCCGCCCCCTCCAGGAGAAGGTGCGGGCGACCGCGCTGACGGCGCGTGAGGAGGCCGACACGAAGGAGGGGGTCCCGCTCGGCGTGCACGCCGTGAACCCGGTCAACGGTGAACGGGTCCCCTGCTTCGTTGCTCCCTACGTGTTGATGGAATACGGCACTGGGGCGATCATGGCCGTGCCCGCGCACGACCAGCGCGACTTCGAGTTCGCGCGCGCGCACGACCTGCCGATCCGCGTCGTGATCCAACCCGAAGGCGAACGGCGCGACCCCGACACGATGGCCGAGGCCTACGACCACGAGGGCGTGATGGTCAACTCGGGCCCGTTCGACGGCGAGCGGTCGCCGGAGTCGATCGCGGGGGTCGCGCGGTGGCTGGAGGACCAGGGCCGCGGACACGCCGCCGTGACGTACCGGCTGCGCGACTGGCTGTTGTCGCGTCAGCGCTACTGGGGCGCGCCGATCCCGATCATCCACTGCCCGGAGCACGGGGAGGTGGCCGTGCCCGACGACCAGCTCCCGGTGCTGCTGCCCGACGACGTCGACTTCCAACCGGGCGGCGAGTCGCCCTTGGCTCGGCATCCGACGTGGAAGCGGGTGGCGTGCCCGATCTGCGGCGTCGACGCCGAGCGCGACACCGACACGATGGACACGTTCGTCGATTCGGCCTGGTACTTCTTCCGGTACTGCTCGCCGGCCGACGACGACGGCCCGTTCCGTCGCGAGGATGTCGACCGTTGGATGCCGGCCGATCAGTACACCGGCGGCGTCGAGCACGCGATCCTCCACCTGCTCTACTGCCGCTTCTTCACGAAGGCCCTGTTCGATATGGGGCTGGTCGGGTTCGCCGAGCCGTTCCCGAAGCTGATGAACCAGGGTCAGGTGATCTACGGCGGCGCCTCGATGTCGAAGACCCTCGGAAACGTC
>DATAEV010000204.1:0-2772 GCA_036257875.1 Actinomycetota bacterium
ACCGGCGGTTCCGGTACACTGGGCCACTCGGAGGCAACTTCGCTACGGAGACAGCCTCCTGACCCTGTACCGGGAGGATCGATGGGCTTGACCGCCCTGTGTCCGGGGACGTTCGACCCGGTGACCAACGGGCACCTGGACGTCGTCGGCCGAGCCGCACAACTGTTCGATTCCGTGATCGTCGGGGTCGTGGAGAACCCCTCCAAGACCCCGTTGTTCAGCGTCGACGAGCGTGTGCGCCTCCTCGAGGAGGCCCTCAAGGACCTCTCGAACGTCCGGGTCGGGTCGTTCCGAGGCCTCTTGGTGGACCATGCCCGTGCGGAGGGGGCTTCGGTGATCGTGAAGGGACTGCGGGCGATCAGCGACTACGAATACGAGATCCAGATGGCACAGATGAATCAGCGGATCGGGGAGCTCGACACGCTGTTCATGGCTACGAGCCCCAAGTGGTCCTTCCTCTCGTCTTCCCTGGTCAAGGAGGTGGCGAGCTACGGCGGAGACGTCGAGGGGCTCGTTCCCGACCATGTACGCAAGCTGCTGGTCGACCGGCTGGTGGACGCCTGATGGACCTCTCCGCGCGCCTCCAGCAACTCGAGCAGCTGGTGCTGGAGGCGAAGTCGATGCCGCTGTCGTCCTCGGTCCTGGTGAGCCGAGAGGAGCTCTTGCAGATGATCTCGGAGATGCAGGAGAGCATCCCCGAGGAGATCAAGCAGGCTCGCTGGATCGTGAAAGATCGTGAGGATCTGCTCGGCAAGGCGCGTGCCGAGGGAGAGCGCATCGTCGAACAAGCGCACGAGGAGCAGCGCCGGATGGCGCTCAAGGAAGAGGTCGCGCGTCGGGCCGAGGCCGAGGCCCACAGCATCCTCGAGGAGGCGCAGGATCGAACCGACGCGATGCGACGCGAGGCCGAGGACTATGTCGACGCGAAGCTCGCGCAGTTCGAGATCGCGCTTCGCAAGATCCTCGAAGACACGCAGTCGTCTGCTCGGAGCGTGGCGAAGACCCTGGACCAGGTGGAGGTGGGGCGCGAGCACCTGCGCGCGCCCGGCACGGCCGCCGATCAGGCGCTCGCGCCCCACGCCGAACAGCGGCCCGAAACGGAGCTGTACGACGAGCACGACACGACGGATGAAGCGGGGAGGTTGTGATGCTGGACGCGATCGACGTGCGCGATCTGGTCGGCGACCCCGGCTCATCCCGCCAGCAGCCGGTCGTCGGGACGGTCGAGGACCTCGCGACGGAGCTGGTACGGGTGCCGGACGATGCTCCGATCCGCGCCGACCTGCTGCTGGAGTCGGTGGTGGAGGGCATCCTCGTTTCGGGCCGTGTCGAAGGTCGATGGACCCTCCGATGCGCCCGCTGCCTGGACGAGTTCGATCAGCCGTTCCATCTGGACATCGACGAGCTCTTCGTGCGCCATCCCGACGAGGACAGCGATGCCTACCCGCTCGGTCCCGAGGGACTGCTCGAGCCCGAGCAGATGATCCGCGACGTGATCGGGGTCGAGATGCCGTTCTCCCCGCTCTGTCGCTCCGATTGCCAAGGCCTCTGCGCGACGTGTGGCGGGAACCGCAACTTCGGGGAGTGCCCGGGCCACGCCGAGTTCGATCAGCGGTTCGCGGTGCTCGCCGACCTCTTCCCTGATCTGCCCAACCTCGACTGACGACAAGGAAGGAACCACACAACGATGGCCGTCCCCAAGAAGAAGCAGAGCAAGACGCGGACCGCGAAGCGCCGAGCGACCTGGAAGGGCGAAGCGCCGACGTACAACGCGTGCCCGCAATGCAAGCAGCCGAAGCTCCCGCACCGCGTCTGCGCGAACTGCGGGTACTACGCAGGCCGTCAAGCGGTCGAGGTCGAGTAGCGGCGTGAGCGAGGCGTCCGTCGAACAACGGCTCGAAGCACTCGATCGCGCGCTCGGCGTCTCGTTCCGCGACCCGGAGCTCCGTGAGGCGTCCGTCACCCATCGTTCGTTCGCGTTCGAGCACGATCTCACGGTCACGAACGAACGGCTCGAGTTCCTCGGTGATTCGGTGCTCGGCCTGGTCGTGACCGATCTCGCGTATCGGATGTACCCGGGGATGCCCGAGGGTGACCTCGCCAAGCTCCGCGCGGCGATCGTGAACATGACGGCGCTCGCCGACGTGGCACGCGATCTGGATCTGGGCGCGATCGTCCTCTTGGGGAAGGGCGAGGAGCAATCCGGCGGCCGGGACAAAGCGAGCATCCTCGCGGACGCTCTGGAAGCCGTCTTCGGCGCCGTCTATCTCGACCTGGGGCTGGATGCTGCGCGCGAGCTGATCGAGCGCCTGTTCGAGCCGCGGATGGAGGCCTACGTTCGTGGCGAGGGGGACCGCGATTACAAGACGATCCTCCAAGAGCTCGCGTCGCAGGAGCTCCGGGCGCTGCCCGTGTATCAGATCCAAGACCGGGGTCCCGACCATCAGAAAGAGTTCACGGCGACCGTCGTGATCGCGGGGGAGACGCTGGGCACGGGGGTCGGCCGCTCGAAGAAGGAAGCGGAGCAACGGGCCGCGCGCGAAGCCCACACGCGCATCTCGGAGCGCCGCGCCGCTCGACCGGTGGGGGGGAGCATGGATGGAGCTTCCTGAGGTCGAGGTGATGCGACGCGATCTGGAGCGCGACGTCGTTGGCAAGAAGATCAAGGACGTGGAGGTCAAGGGTTCGAAGAACGCGATGCGCGTGATCCGTCGCCATAAGACGCGGAAGGAGTTCTCATCGCGCCTGGCCGGGCACAAGGTCATGAAGACG
>DATAEV010000208.1:0-2483 GCA_036257875.1 Actinomycetota bacterium
GCCCGCGGGATCCGCGAGGTGTCGCCCGGCACCAGGATCATCGCGTTGTCCGCGCATTTCGATCGTGGCTCGGTCACCGAGATGGTCCGGGCCGGAGCGATCGGCTACCTGGTCAAGGGGTCCGCACCCGAGGAGATCATCGCGGCCGTGCGCGGAAGCATCCGGGGAGAGAGCAACCTGTCACCCGAAGTGACGGGCCAGGTCATGCAGGAGCTGGCGTTCGCTCGCGCGGGCCGAGGAGCTGAGCACCGAGCTCGCCGAGCTCACCGGATGAAGACCGAGCTCGTACAGATCCTCGCGCACGAGCTGTTCACGCCGATCACGACGATCCAGGGGACAGCCGCCACGCTCGCTGTGTCGGAAGGGCGGCTGACCGCCGAGGAGATGCGCGACCTCGCGGATGGCGTCGAGCGGGCGGCGAGGAGGCTCCGGCGGCTCGTCGCGAACATCGGCGCCGTGGTCTCGCTCGAACGCGAAGCGGCGCTGGCCACCCGGGCCGTCTCGCTCCGGTCGATCGTCGACGATGCGCTCGGAGAGTTCGCCGCGACCGAGGAGGGGACGATCGACCCCCAGATCCCCGACGAGCTCCTGATCTCGGAGGTCATGGCGCACCCGTCGCTCGCGTCACGCGCGGTCGTGCTCGTGACGGAGAACGCCCTGGACTTCCGCAACGAAGCCGTCGTCGAGCTCCGCGCCGTGAGCGCCGGCGAGGAGCTTCGCCTCGAGGTCTCCGATCGGGGTCCCGGCATCCCTCCCGACCAGCGCGACCGGGTCTTCGAGCTCTTCACGCAGGTCGAGTGGGCGACAAACCGCTCCCATGAAGGGCTCGGGATCGGCTTGTTCCTCGCGAGGCGGATCATGGAGGCGCATGGGGGATCGCTCGACCTCCGCGACCGCGAGGGTGGCGGCGTCACGTTCGTCCTCGCCTTCCGCCGGGCCGCTCCGCTCAGACGTGCGTGACGGACACCAGCCGGAAGATCTCGCTCCCGCCGGCGACGTCACGCTCCAGCACGATCCCGAGGCCGCGCGCGTAGAACTTCAGCGACAGCACGCCGGGTTCGAGCCGCGACCACTCGAAGCTGCGCACCACGTGGTCCAGGTGACGGTGCGGGACGCTCACGTGAGCGGTCCGTTGGACGATCCAGGCCTGATCCTCGGCATGGCCGGCGAGGAACTCCTGCCGGTACGCATCCGTGGGATGCGGGTTGGCCGACATGATCGTCCCGGCGACCGCGCCGTGCACCCCGGCCTGCCACGAGCCGTCCCGGCTGATCACGTTCCCCGCCCTCGTGTACGTGGCGGTCTTCTCACCGAAGTACCAGGTGTTCCCGACGTTGTCGTCCGCGTACCAGTCCCACGTCTTCTCCGCGATGGTGTTGTCGTCCGCCCGGCGAAGCACGTCGAGCACCACGGTCGTCCTGACGCCCTGGATCTTCTTCGTCCAGTGGGTGATCGTGAGCCGCTCCCGGAACCGCTGGCCGCCGTCGCTGCCGAGGTAGTGCAAGACCGTCCCGACCTTGAGGGGGAAGTACGGGTTGGCAGCGGGGTTGGCGAATGCGGCGGGATCGATCCCTCCCGTCGTGCCGGCGACGGCCTGGCGCCTGAACCCGGTCAGCACACCCGCCGCTCCTACCACGAGCACGATCGCCAGGGCCGCCATCACGATCCGTCGGTATCTCATCGCGGGTTCTCCTCGTCCGTCGGGCATCCCTCGGTCACGAACACTCTCGCGTTCCCGGCCTGAGCCAGCCCTGAACATCGAGGCGTCTCGTTCAGCACGGGTTCAGCCCTTCGGGGGAAGATGAACGCGCCTCGCCCGAGGAGGTGGAAGCGTGCGCGTGCTGGTGGTCGAGGACGAGGAGCATCTTGCCGAGGGCCTGCGCAAAGGCTTGGACGCGGAAGGCTTCGCGACCGACGTCGCCACGAATGGGACCGATGGCCTCTGGATGGCTCGCGAGCACCCGTACGACGCGATCGTGCTCGACATCATGCTTCCGGGTATCAGCGGTTACCGCGTGTGCGCCACCCTCCGCGAGGAGGGGAACTGGACACCGATCCTGATGCTGACGGCAAAGGACGGCGAGTTCGACGAAGCCGAGGCGCTGGATACGGGCGCCGACGACTTCGTCACCAAGCCCTTCTCGTACGTGGCGCTCGTCGCCAGACTCCGCGCCCTGATCCGTCGTGGAGCGGCGGAGCGGCCGGCGGTGCTCGAAGCGGGAGATCTGCGGTTCGATCCGGGCGAGCGGCGCGCCTGGCGCGGCGAGGTGGAGGTTCCCCTCACGGCGCGCGAGATGGCGCTGTTGGAGTTCCTGCTCCGTCACCGCGGCGACGTCGTTTCGAAGACCGACATCCTCGACCACGTCTGGGACGGGAGCTTCGACGGGGACCTCAACATCGTGGAGGTCTACGTCGGGCATCTGCGCGCCAAGCTCGACCGCCCGTTCGGTCGGCACGCGATCCAGACCGTCCGCGGGTCCGGA
>DATAEV010000212.1:0-3319 GCA_036257875.1 Actinomycetota bacterium
GGATCGCGCCGGACGAAATGGAGGTCCGAGAGGTGCAGGACGGCGAGTCGCTGCGGCCCGCCCGGTGGCAGGATGGCCAGGTCGTAGCGGCGGAGCCGGTACCACGAGCGCTCGATCGCGATGCCATAGGCGACGCACGCCACGCCCGCCACGAGGAGCAGCGCGACGAGGCGAAGCATGGGGGAAGGAGTCTACGGGTGGCCACGACGCTGAAGGCACAGCTCCGCGAGGAGATCACCTCCGCGATGCGATCGGGCGACAAGGTGCGTCTGAGCGCTCTCCGCATGCTCGCGGCGGCGGTCACGAACCGCGAGAAGGAGGTCCGCCACGATCTCTCCGACGACGAGGTTCGGGAGGTCGCCGGCAAGGAGGTCAAGAAGCACGCCGAGTCGATCGAGGCGTTCGAGACGGCCGGACGGCAGGAGCTCGCCGACAAGGAGCGGGCGGAACAGGAGGCCGTATCCGGCTACGCCCCCACCCACCTGACGGAGGAACAGGTCGACGCGCTCATCGAGGAGGCGTTCGCCGAGACGGGTGCGAGCGCACCGGGCGACTTCGGCAGGGTGATGGGGGTCGTGATGGGCCACGCGAAAGGCCAGGTGGACGGGGCGACCGTGCAGCGGAAGGTCAAGGAGCGGCTCGGGTGACGAGCGCGATCGCGACGTTCCCCCCGCCACCACCCCCGTGACCGTTGCCGTTCCCCTTCCCCGGCTTGGGACTCGGTGAGGGCGAAGGCGACGGGCTGGGGGGCTTGGGGATGACCCCCACGACGAGGGTCACGGACGAGCCTTCCTTGACCTTGGTCCCACCGACCGGATCCATGCTGAGCACGATCCCGTCGTTCTTGGGCTTCGTGACCGGCTGGTCGACGACGGTGACGAACACGTGGATCGCGCCCAGCGTGCTGGTCGCCGCGCCGCTCGTCAGCCCCACCACGTCCGGGAGCGTGTGGATCGGGGCGACGCCGTTGCTCACCGACAGCGAAACGACCAGGGTGGGCAGCGTCTGGGTGCCCGCGGAGGGATCCTGGGCGACGACGGTGCCGGCCGGCAGGTACGAGGGGACGATGTGCGCGGCCGTCTGCAGGTGGGCGGCGCGGATCAGCTGTCGTGCTTCCGCGATCGGTTTCCCGATCACGTTCGGGACCGTCGTGAGCTTCCCGGCGGGGAACTGCTCCGCGGGGTATCCCTCGAGCACCTTCAACATGAACGCCTTCCAGATCGGCGCGGCGACCGTCGCCCCGAAGACGTCGTACCCCCAGTAGTCGGCGAGTGGGTAGGGCGTGCCCTGCGATCCGACCCAGACCGCCGTCGCGACCTGTCTGGTGTACCCGGCGAACCAGACGTTGGTGTTGTCCTGTGCCGTCCCCGTCTTCCCGGCGATCGGCCACTTCCCCCAGCCGCTCGCGAACACGGACGCGGCGGTCCCGTACGTGACCGGTCCCTTCAACACGTCGGTCACGAGGTTCGCGATCGGCGCCGGCACCACCTGCTGGCAGTCGGGACGTTGCCGGTACAGGATCTGGCCGGCCTTCAGGATCTCGGCGACCGCGTACGGCTTGCAGTGGACCCCGCTGTTCGCGAGGGTCTGGTATCCGGACGCCTGGTCCAAGGGAGAGATCCCGACCGAGCCGGTCGCGAGCGCGCAGACGGGCGGGAGCGGCGTGGTGATGCCCATCGCGTGTGCGACCTCGACGACGTTCTCCGGACCGACGTCCAGGATCAGCCGAGCGAACACGGCGTTCACGGAGTCCGCCGTCGCGTCGTAGAGGTTCATGTTGCCGAGGCTCGTCCCCTCCGCGTTGATCACCGTCCACGGCTGGCTGTTGGTCATACAGCGAGGGTCGGGGATCACCCCCTGGACGCCCGAGTAGACCGCGTTCGGTGAGATCCCCTGCTCGAACGCGGCCGTCAACACGTAGGGTTTGAACGACGACCCCGGCTGATGAACGGTCGTGACCGTATCGACCTGATCCCGCTGGTAGTGCTTCCCGGAGAGCATCGTCTTGATCGCCCCCGTCTGTGCGTCGAGCGACACGAGCCCCACGTCCGCTGTCGGACGATGTTCCGGGTGGGACGGGGTCGCCGCCCACGGCTGGTCTGCCGCCTCTTGCGCGGCGCGTTGCCAGTTCGGGTCGAGCGTGGTGACGATGCTGAGGCCGCCTTCGGCGAGCGCCTTGTCACGCTGATCGGGCGTGGCCCCCAAGAAGGAGTACCAGCCGTTCGGGTCGTCGTGGATCTGCTCCTTCACGTAATCGACGATGAACGGTGGCGTCGGCAGGTGGACCTCGCCGACGTTCTTCGCGAGCCCGAGCGGCTGCTTCTTCGCCCTCGCTCCGCGTTCGGCCGTCACGCCTCCGTTGCCGGGACCGAGCCCGATCATCCTGTTGACGACGTCGTTGCGCCGCAGGAACGCCCGGTGCGGGTGTCGGAGCGGGTCGTATCCGGAGGGGTTCCGGATCAATGCGGCGAGCAGCGCCCCTTGGGGCAGCGTGAGCCTGGACGCAGGGACATGGAAGTAGAACTGCGCGGCCGTACCCATGCCATACAGGTTGTTCCCGAGGTAGACCTCGTTCAGGTACATCTCGAGGATCCGGTTCTTCGAATACTTCTGCTCGACCCGCATCGCGAGCGCGACCTCTTGGAACTTGCGCTCGATCGACCGGTTGTTGGGGGTCCCCAGCGTGAGCTTCACCAGTTGCTGGGTGATGGTCGAGCCGCCCTGGACGAACTCCTTGGCGCGGATGTTGGCCGCCAGGGCGCGCAACATCGACGACAGGTTGAGGGCCCCGTGGTCGTAGAAGCCGGAATCCTCGCGCGCGAGGACCGCCTCCCGCGCGATCGGCGCGATCTCGCGCAGCGGCACGATCTCGCGATTGTCCAGATAGACGTGAGCGAGGACGGTCTTCCCGTCGTTCGCGTAGATCGTGGAGCGCTGCGGGATCGGGGGGATCCGGGTGAAGTTCGCGCCAGCGGCCTGCAGCCGCTTGTCGAGCTGCTTCACGCCGAGGCTGATCCCCACGAACGGGGGAGCGATGGCGATGGCGACCAGCCCGGCCGTCGCGATGATCACCGGCACGAGCAATAAGAAGGCGACCGGCTTGAATGCCCACCGGTCGGAGACCGGACGCGTCGGCGTCCGGTGGGAAGGCGGCAACGAGGTGCGCATGGGGATCCAACGCGAGGATACCCCGAGGTGGTCGGTACGATGGAACGTCCATGAACGCGCGTCCGGCGCTCCGTCTGGTCCTGTTCGTCGGCGTCCTCGGGGCGTCGATCGCGCCGGCCGTGGCAGCGGAGGCGCAACCGGCGGCGCTGCC
>DATAEV010000213.1:0-2649 GCA_036257875.1 Actinomycetota bacterium
AACTGCAAGGTCGCCCGGTGCCATCTGGTGTCGGACATGATGATGGGCGCGATGGTTCCCGGCGGCTCCCTGCACGCGGACTTCTGGAACACGTGGCACCAGCGCCTGCTCACGAAGATGGTCCTGCAGAAGCTGAACTGACCGCGGAGGCGGTCGGCGCCGCACCGCGGCCCTCGCTGACACCTCGGGTCGGGGAGCGCCGTCCGGCTGAACCAAGCCATCTACGCCGTTCGGCCGATGGTCGGTGGCTCCGCAGAACTTATGGTTCCTACTCCCCGACAACGAGGTGCACCTTGAAGAGAGCCCTGCGAACCGCCCTGTTCATCTCCGTCGTCTGTTCGCTCCTGCCCACGACGGTCCCGGCCTCGGCGGCCACCAAGGCGTCACTCGTCAGGGCGACGATGACCTCCTCGTGGCCCACCAAGAGTCCCGATCCGATGGGTTTGACGTACAACCCCAGGGCAAAGAGGCTGCTGGTCTCGGACGCGGAAGTCGATGAGATGCCGGCCCTGTGGAAGGGCAAGAACCTCTTCGTCGCGAAACGAGGCGGAGGCCTCACCGCGACCGGGACGTTCAAGAAGTTCACGCACGAGCCCGAGGACCTCGCGTGGGACAACGCACACCGGGTGCTCTACGTCACGGACGACGATCTCGATCGGGTCTTCCGGGTCGGGCGGGGGAAAGACAAGCGATTGGGCACCCGCGACGACGTCGTCGTCACGGTCCTGCACACGCATCGCTTCGGGTCCTTCGACCCGGAAGGCCTTGCGTGGCTCGGGTCGAAGCACATGCTGATCCTCTCGGACTCCACCAACCGGCGCGTGTACAAGATCCGCCCCGGCAAGGACCTGAAGCTCGGCACCCGAGACGACACCGTGCGGAGCTTCGGGACGCACAAGTACGGGTTCACGACGGCCGAGGACGTGGCCGTCAGGGGCAAGCACCTCTTCATCGTCAGCAGCCGGCAGCGGTTCATCCTTGAGACCACGATGAAGGGCCGTTTGGTCCAGAAGATCGATCTCACCGGTCTCGGGATCGTCTCGGCCTCGGGCATCGCCTTCGCTCCTGGAACGGACGGCGGAAGGAGTCGCCTGTACCTGACCGCCAGCGGGGTCGACAACAACGTGAACCCGAACGAGAACGACGGCCGGCTGTTCGAGCTGAAGTTCGTCAAGACCCCCTAGCGGCTCGTGGGACCCTCATGACCACCGTCGCCGTCACGGGAAGCGCAGGATTCATCGGATCCCACCTGTGCGATCACCTGCTCGCCGGCGGGCACCGGGTGGTCGGGGTGGACAACATGGCCACCGGGAGGAGGGAGAACCTCGCGGCGGCCGAGGACCACGAGGCGTTCACGTTCGTCGGGGTCGACATCCGCGACGATGCGCTGCTGGAAACCTTCGAGCGTCATCGGCCGGAGGTGGTGATGCACCTGGCAGCGCAGTCCGGGGTGCGTCCCTCGCTCGAGGATCCCGATCACGACGCGAGCGTCAACATCTTGGGGTCGCTGAACGTGCTCCGGTGCGCGGCCGCGGCCGGCGCCCGGAAGATCGTCTACGCAGCATCCGGCGGCACGATCTACGGCGAGCCAACAGATCTGCCCGTCACGGAAGCCCGGGCGACCGGGTCGCACCCGCAGTCTCCCTATGGCATCAGCAAGAAGGCGGTCCTCGAGTACCTCGACTTCTACGCCGCCCAGCGATCCCTGGACTTCACGGCACTGGCCCTGGGCAACGTGTTCGGTCCGCGCCAGGACCCCGACGGCGAGGCGGGCGTGATCTCGATCTTCGCCTCCGCGCTCCTCTCGGGCAGGCAGCCGGTGGTGTTCGGAGACGGTGCGCAGACCCGTGACTATGTCTTCGTCCACGACACCGTTCGTGCTTTCGCCCTCGCCCTCGATCGCGCATCGCGCATGCTCGTGAACATCGGAACCGGCATCGAGACCTCCGTGAATCAGATCCACGAGATGCTCGCGTCGATCATCGGGGTCAGCCCCGACGCGCGATCGGGTCCGCAGCCGGCGGGCGAGCTCCGACGGATCGCGCTTGACAACGGTCTCGCCGGCGCAGCGCTCGGCTGGTCCCCAACGACCGGTCTCGAGGATGGTCTCCGAGAGACCGTCGCCTACCTCAGCGCCCGCTACGAACGCCGTTCGGCCTGAGGGTCCTGTCGCTCCGCGCCCCGATGGACCGTACCGAGTATCCCTTGGAGCTCGTCCGGCCGCCGCCCGGACGCTGATGCGAGCACTTCGATGTCGCCGGCCCGCAGGGTGATCCTCTCGACCTCCCCCGACCCGCGGAGGGACGCCACTTGCTGGACGAAGCCTGCGAGGAGCTCACCCTCCGAGGGTCCCAGCCTCTCGAGATGCGTGAGGTCGATCACGAGGTCTGGATCGGCTTGGGCCGCCCGAAGGATCTCGCCGAGGAGCCGGTCGGGCGGCACGCCAACCAGCCGGCACAATTCGCAGAACCGAACGACCGAGATGCTGCGCTCCCCGCGCTCGTATCCGGCAACGGACGTCGGCTTGAAACGCCCTGCTGAAGCAGCCGAGAGGTCCTTCAACGTCATCCCACGCGCGAGCCGCGCGCGCCGCAGGGCTCGCCCGATCTCCAGGGCCATGGATGCCATGTTCCGCGTCCTCGCCGTTGC
>DATAEV010000218.1:0-2698 GCA_036257875.1 Actinomycetota bacterium
GTTCTCCTACACGGCGCTCGTGCGCGCCATCATCCACGCGAACGGTCGCGACTCGTTGGTGGGAACGGCGATCGCCTCGGATCGCAAGGGGAACCTGTCGCTCGTGCTCTATGCCGCCGGCGTGGGTCTGGCCTTCGTGAGCGTGTGGATCGCGTATGCCCTTTACGCGGCGGTCGCCGTGATGTGGTTGATCCCCGACCGGCGGTTCACGCGCGCCGCGGATCGACGGTAGGCAGCGGCTCGAGTCCGTAGAGACGGCGGGCCGCGGGCGACATCCGTGCCGCTTCGGCCTCGGAGATCAGGCTTGGGCGCTCCGGAGCTGCCCGCTCGCGCCGGCGCCGGCGACGTGGCGCCTCGGGTTCCGGCGGCGCAGGCCGTGGCACGTGCGCGTGCCGGATCTTCGGAGGCTCCGCGAGATCCAGCTCGGCGGGATCGGATCGGATCACCTGTTCCTGGACGGCGGCGTCGACCAACCCGGACAAGACCGATGAGGCTGGTGGAGCGACCTCGTCCGGCTCCCAGGGATAGCGGAAGGGCGGCGCCCCCGATCCGGTCAGCCGCCGCTCCTCCTCGTCACGGCGCTCGAACTCGGCCGCGAAGCGCTCGGCTCCCCACCGCGTGGCCCGCTGATGGGCGTACGCGAGGAGCGCAGTCTCGAGCTCCTCATCCGTTCGATCGGCTTCCGGCTCAGGTCGTTCGACCCACGCCGCATCAAGCTCGTCGACCCGATCCGCCCCGTCGGTTCGCACCTCCGAAGTATCGGCCCGCGACCCCCGCCGACTTCAGCCTCATCACGAGATCTGCCCGGAGAACGTGTCGCAGGCGTTCGGGTCGCCTGTGGTGTAGCCGGTCCGGTACCAATGCTGCCGCTCCGCCGAGGATCCATGGGTCCAGGTCTCCGGGTTCACGCGTCCCTGGAACTCGCTCTGGATCCGATCGTCGCCGACCGCAGCCGCCGCATCGAGCGCGTCGGCGACGTCCTGATCAGTGATCTTCGTCAGGTATCCGGTGTCCACGGCGTGCGCGGTCCAGACACCCGCGTAGCAGTCCGCCTGCAGCTCCACGCGGACCGACGCGCTCTCCGGGCCCTTGCTGGTGCCGCGCACCCGGTCGAGCACACCGGTGAGGTCCTGGACGTGGTGACCGTACTCATGGGCGAGCACGTACGCCTCCGCGAGCGGTCCCCCGTGCGCGCCGAACCGATCGACGAGCTCCTGGAAGAACCCGAGATCGATGTACACCTTCGCATCGGCCGGGCAGTAGAACGGCCCGACCTCCGTCGTGGCCTGCCCACACGCGGTCGAGGTCTGGTCGGTGAAGAACACGGTCGGAGCGGGACGGTAGCCGCGCACCTGGTTGCCCCAGTAGTCCTGGATGCTGTTCACGTAGGCGACGATCCGACAGTCCTCGCTCCGCTGCGCGTCGGCCCCGGTCTGACAGTCCCGCAGTCCCTGCGGCGTCGAGCCCGCGCCGACCGTGACGCCGGACAAGCTCTGGAACGCCTCCTGCACGGCGGAGGACCCACCCCCGCCCCCGGCGAGGTTGAGCACGATCAAGATGAGGGCGACGACCAGGCCGAGCCCGCCGCCGCCGATCGCCACCCCGCGGCCGCCCGACATCCCTCGCCGGTCCTCGATCTGGCTCGTGTCCAGCCGAGCCCGCCGTCGGATCCGCATGCCCGGCTCCTTACCCCGTGCCTCGATCGAGGAACCGGACCACGGGCGATCGCTGGACACGCAGGTCTCGTTCGCCCAACAGATCTCCGAGCACGATCGCGTCGCGGGGGGCGGCGGCCTCCGTGTCGTTGTTGAAGTACACGAACACCTCTCTGGCCGGCAGCGTCGCGATCCGGTCCGCCCAGACCCGGAGCTTGGCGCGCCGGTACCCGGGCCCGGTCCTCGTGCCCTGGTGGAAGCGGAGGTAGGACCATCCGCCGGTGACGATCGGATCGATCCGGAGGCCGGGTCGATCGGCCAGCACGAACGCGGACCGCGATCGATCAAGGAGGGCGAACACGTCGTCGGTCAGCCACGAGGGGTGACGGAACTCGACCGCGACGCGGCAGCGACGGCCGAACGCCGCGAGCGTCTCCTCCAGCCGGTCGGGCGCGGCCGGCAGGTTCGGGGGGAGCTGGAGCAGCACGGGGCCGAGCCTCGGGCCGAGCCGCTCCGCCCGAGAGACGAACAGGTCGACCGGCTCGCGCGGGTCGCGCAGACGCCGGACGTGGGTGAGGTACCGGCTCGCCTTGAGGGCCATCACGAATCCGGCGGGCGTCCCACGCTTCCAACGGTCGAACGTCGCGGCCTCCGGCAGCCGATAGAAGGTGTTGTTCACCTCCACCGTCGAGAAGACGGACGTGTAATGGCCGAGCCACCGCGTCGCCGGCAGGTCGGCCGGGTAGAACGCGGCTCTCCAGTCGGCGTACTGCCACCCGCTCGTTCCGATCCAGACGGACTGCGTCATGTGCGGGCGGCTCGCCGACGACGCGTCTTCGCTTCGTCGGCGAGCCGCTCGCACATGACGCCGTCCGTCTGGATCGGAACGAGCGGCTGGCAGTACGCCGACTGGCGAGCCGCCTTCTACCCGGCCGACCTGCCGACGACGCGGTGGCTCGGTCGGTACGCATCCGTCTTCCCGACGGTGGAAGTGAACAACACCTTCTACCGCTTGCCGGAGGCAGCGACGTTCGACCGCTGGA
>DATAEV010000242.1:0-2075 GCA_036257875.1 Actinomycetota bacterium
GACTTCGAGAAGCTCAAGGCCGCCGGCGCGACCGTGATCCAAGAGCCGTACCACCCGGGCGACGACGAGTCAGAGGTGTGGATCGCAACGTTCTCCGATCCGGACTCGAACTACTTCCAGCTCGTCAGCCCCATGTAGCCGCAGCAGCTGCGCGCCTGCTTCTCGGGTCGTTACTAATCCATCATGTCGTGGAGTCGGCGCTGGATCTCCTCTGTGCTCTCGCCGGTCTTCTCCTTGATCAAGCCGACGACTTGATCCCACTTGCCCTGGGTCCGATCGAGGTCATCATCGGTGAGCGCGCCCCATGATTCGCGCACCCGTCCCTTCATCTGGTCCCACTTGCCTTCGAATTGAAGCCGCTTCCCATCGTCCATCTCGATGATCCCTCCTCAGTCGACGCGTCCTTCCAGCAGGGTCTGCCTACCCCTGATCGATCCCGGCCAATCGCGTGTTGTCATCGTGACCGGCGTCGTTTCCCGCGAGCCGCGCCGGGTATCCACGTGACGATGCTGAAGACGCAGGGGCGGCCCGAGCTCGAGGGGTGGCTTCCCGCATACCTCCGTGATCACCTCGCAGGGTCTGTTGCGGCGGTGGACATCGCGCGGCGAAGACGAGATGCCGAGCCGGACGAGCCTTCGAGGACGGCGATGGCGCGGCTGATCGAGGACATCGAGGAGGATCGTGCGCGGTTGCGTGAACTGATGAACGAGCTCGGGATCGTGCCGTCCGTGTGGAAGCAGACCGTCGCGGCGGGCTTCAGCTGGCTCGGTGCCGGACGTTCGGCGGTCGGCTCGGCAGAGCTCAACCGCATGCGCGAGTTCGAGATGCTGCTGATGGGCGTTCGCGGCAAAGAGCTCATGTGGCACACGCTGGGCCGCCTCGGCCTCCTGGATCCGCCGTCGCAGAGACTCCTCCTCCGGCGCGTCGCGAGCCAACGGGCAACCTTGGAGATGCTCCATGGGCGGAGCGCGATCGACGGGGTTGCGACCGAACCCGAGGGTTGAATCCCTTCACTTTGTCCGCCGAACGGGTACGCCGTAGGCTTCGCCGGGGCCGGACCTGCGAGCCGGACCAACGAGCCGGACCCACGAGGAGGAGTCATGTCCGCAGATGAGGATGCCGAGCTGGTGCGAAGGGGATACGAGGCCTTCATCGCCGGAGACATGGAGTGGCTGAACGATCACCTGCACGAGAACGTCGTGTGGCATGTTCCCGGTCACAACGTGACGTCGGGTGACTACCGGGGTCGCGAGGACGTCCTCGGTTTCTTCGCGAAGAGCGTCCAGATCGCGCTGCCGGAGTTCGAGATGCACGACATCCTCGCCTCGGATGACCACGTGGTTGCGCTGTCGACCATCCGCTGGCGTCGCAACGACAACGACGAGACGTTCGAAGACCGGGTGGGTCAGGTGTTCCATCTCCTGGACGGCCAGGTCGTCGAGGTCTGGACGATGGGCGAGGACCTGGCCGGCTTCGACCGCTTCCTGGAGGGCGTCGCTCCGTAAGGAACCGATCGATCGGCTACGGCCCTGGCGGCAGCACGGCGGATATCTGGTCGAGCGTTTCGAGCGTCGGCCCCAGGTCGAACACGGAGGCCAGTCGTCGTGCCGAGCCGCGCATCCCGTCGAGCGGCATCGGATCCCAGGCGAACGGCGGCCCCGCGACGTCGCCGGAGCCGTCCGGCCACGGTTCCCGCTGCAACGCCAGCGCGATCGGCTTCTGGGCGTGGTTCATCAGCGGGATCATCGCCGCGTCGATGAGCGGGCTCTCGTCACCGACCCCCCAGACGCGTTCCATCACGTCCATCTGCAGCGAGTAACACGCATCGAACAACCGCGACAGGTCGCGGAGGTCGCCTTCGGGTAGATCACCGGAGGAGGGGTCGAGGCGCATCGGATGCACGTCACCGAGCAGTGTCCTGCCCTCCACGATGTCGAGGAAGCGCCAATAGTGGGCGGGCTCCGGCGCACCTTGGAACCCGAAGGGCTCCAGCTCGAGGTGCTCGAGCCTGCTCGCGTCGAATCCGACCGGAGCGAACGCCGACGTATGCGTTCCCTCTCCCTGTTCGACGATCT
>DATAEV010000038.1:0-14868 GCA_036257875.1 Actinomycetota bacterium
CGAGATCGCCCCCCAACTCGCGGAGCCGCTTGAGGCACGCCACGATCACAGCCAGCCCGCTGGAGTCCATGAACGGAACGTCGGTCAGGTCGAGGACGAGGTGGTCGGCGCCCGACTCCATCGCGCCGACGGCTGCCTCTCGGACCGCGGGAGCGGTGTAGAGGTCAACCTCCCCTGCGACGGAGAGGATGGTCCACCCATCGACGACGCTGGAACGCACGGTGAGGTCGATGTCAGACGTCCCTTCGTGGCGGGTCCGCTGCGTGCGCCCAGGAGTATATCCGGGGCCGCAGGGCCGGCTCCGTCGAGCGGTTCGCGGTGCCGTCAGGCCTCCGACAGGCGCCGCCGCATCGTGACCACGGTGCCTTCATCGGACGGGCGCACATCGATCTCGTCCATCAGGATGTGCATGAGGAGCATCCCGCGGCCGCGTTCGGGATCCTCCCCATCCGTGCGCCAGGTCCCCTCGTCGACGACCTCGATCGTGATGTCGGTGGCGTCACGGACGAGGCTCACCCGGATGGGAGCCGCGGGTCCGCTGCGGTAGGCGTGCTCGACCGCGTTCGCGCACGCCTCGTTGCACGCGAGCACCACGTCCTCACGAGCCTCCTCAGACAGCGGGACCTCTGCCAGCCAACGGCGGACGGACGAACGGACCCCGGCCAGGGCGGCGGCTTCCGGGGGAACGGAGATGGTCAGGGGCGGAGCCTCGGGTGCGGCACGCAGGCAGAGGACGGCCACGTCGTCATCCTGAGGGATCTCATCGATCAGCTCCGCGAGGAGGAGGTCGGCGAGTGCCTCCGGGTGCCCGGAAGGGGCGTCCTGGAGGATGCCTCGGAGCCGCTCCATCCCCAGATCCAGCTGTTCGCCTCGGCGTTCGATCAGTCCGTCCGAATACAGGACCAGCACGGAACCGGGCGGGAACGCCTCGGTCCCCTCATCGCAGCGGATCGGCTCCGACAGTGCGGCGAGCGGCGTGGTTCGGCCTCGTTCGAGGAAACGGACCTGGCCGGCGATCTGGATGACGGGCGGCGGGTGGCCGGCGCACGCATACCGCAGCGCGTTCGTCGTCAGGTCAAGCTCGGCGTATGCGACGGTCGCCATCGTGGCCGGCGCCGAGGTCCGAGCGAACCGGTCGAGTCCCTCGATGACCATGCCCGGTCCGTGGCCGGTCAGCGCAAGGCCCCGCAGGGCGCTCCGGAGCTGGCCCATCGCGCTCGCGGCCTCGAGCCCGTGTCCGACGACGTCGCCGATCGCGACGCCGATCCGATCGCCACCGATCTGGATCACGTCATACCAATCCCCGCCCACGTCGAGCTCTTCGGTGCCGGGTCGGTAGCGGGTCGCGACGGACAACCGCGGGTCCGCCGGGAGCGAACCCGGGAGCAAGCTCTTCTGGAGGGTGGCCGCGACGGCGTGCTCCAACTCATAGAGCTGCGCGCGTTCGAGGGCCTGGGCGCCGAGCCCGACGATCGCTCGGAGGGCGGACCGCTCGCGCCCGCCGATCCCTCGGCGCGGAGGCAATTGCAACGACACGACACCGATCGGACGCCGAGCCGTGTCGAACATCGGGAGGCACCCGAACCCGCCACCGTGTTCTTGGGTCGGCCGCTCGAACCCGGGATACGCGGCGTCGAAGTCCTCGAGCGAGTCGATCCAGATCTCGCGCCGCTCCCGGACCGCGTCCGTCGCCGGGAGGCGAAGATCCACGGACAGCGTCTGGAACGGCTCGATCAGGTCTGGGTCGTGCCCACGCCAGGCCACGGCGTGCAACTCCTTGGCCCCCCGGTCCAGGACCGCCGCCCACGCGGAGGCCGCGCCCACGACCGCGCAGCCGTCCTCGACCAGGATCGTCAGGACCTCTTTCGCGGTCGCGACGACGGCCAGCGAGGCCGCGAGAGCCTGTAGACGCTCGGTGGTATCCCGTGCTTGCCGCTCGGCCTCGAACAGTCTCGCCCGCTCGAGCGCCAACGCTGCTTGTTCGGCGAAGGTCGCCGCCAGACGGCGTTCGCCCTTGCTCAGACGGCCCTCGGCCTCGAAGAGCAGGCCAACGACGCCGAGCCGCAGATCGTCGATGCGCATCGGCACAGCGAGGATCGATCGCGCGGTGGAATCCGTCGTCACGATCCCTTGGGCGAACCGGCGTTCCCATTCACGACGGCTGGGAACCCAGACCGGGGATCCTGAGCGGTACGCCTCACCAACCGCGGCGTCGTCGTCGACCGCGAAGCGGTGGAGCTGTCGGCCGACGCCGTCGAGCGTCTCGGGCTCTCCCCGCATGGCCACGATGTCCAGGAAGTGACCGTCTTCCGAAGGGAGCACCAGCACGCCGGCGTCGGCTCGGACGACACCGATCGCCTGTTCCAGGATCACGCCCGAAACCTCCTGGACCGTCATCGCCCCGGTCAACGCGGCCGTGGCCGTCTGGAGGCGGCGGAGCCGGTCGGCGGCCCGCGCCGCATCGGCCCGCGCAGCGCGCGCGGCGTCGAAGAGTCGGGCGCGCTCGAGCGCCCCTCCCACGCGAGCAGCCACCAGCTCCAGGAGCTCGATGTCGCCGCGGTTGAAGCGACGTTGCGACGTGGATCCCACGTGCAGCACGCCGACCACGTCGTCGGCGCGGAAGATCGGCACGCCGACGACGGAACGGAGGCGTTCGCGTAGCCACGGGCTCACGATCTCAACCCGAGAAACGTCCTCGACCATCACCGGGTTCCGCTCGGCCGCGATGCGCCCCGAGAAGCCCTTCCCGAGGGGGATCGGCACCTGTTCCTCGGGGATCCGCTCCAACCCGTCGGTCGCGCGAACGCGCAGCACGTCCCCGTCGAGCACCAGGAGCGATGCGCTGTCCGCGCCGACGGCCTCCCGGATCCGCTGCAAGAGCGAATGGAGCGCGTCCTCGGAGTCGAGCCACTCCAACGCGGCGTCACTCACGGCAAGGACCCGAGCCAGCGTTTGCCCCGAGCGCGCCTCGCTCTCCAGGAGTCGAGCTCGCTCGAGCGCCTGGGACGCTTGCCACACCATCGTCTCGAGCGTGGCCCGATCTTCGGGCGTGAACGTCGTTTCCGGGCAGCAGATCGCGAGCACGCCCATGGAGCCGCCGCGCCGCACAAGCGGGATGAAACCCCAGCGGTCATCCGGCCCGTCCTTACTTCGCGGACGTGGGTCCAACCATCGAGCCCTCCCGGTACGGAAGGCTTCCTGGATGTCCCCGGCAAGCGCGGGAGACGACGTGGCGGGGATCATGTCGGGATCCAGTTCGCCGTCGATCGCCACGACGGCCAGCACGTCCTCGTCCGTGAGCAAGATGACGGCGGCGCCGGATGCGCGGACGGCCTCTCGCGCGGCCGACAGCAAGGACTCGATCACCTCGGCCTGCGTCATCCGTTCGGCGATCGCGGCGGTGAACCCCTGGAGACGCGACAGGCGCTGCAGGACCATCCCGAGCTGCGAACGTTCCTCCGCCAAGCTCGACATCAGCTCGTCGCGCTCGGCCTGTGCGGCCACCCGATCGCTGACGTCCTTGACGATCGCGACCAGCCCCAGCGGTTCACCATCGGAACCGACCACCTCGTTCGCATTGAGGATCACGTCGACCGTCTCGCCGTTGGGACGTCGGAAGGTGAGGTCGAACTCACCCGAGCCTCCAGCGATCACCGATGTGAGGGCTTCCTCGACGCGGGTCCGCTCGGGGCCGTCCGGGAACCACCATGGGAACGGCGGACGCAGCCCGATGATCTCGCCGCGTGGCATGCCCACGATCTCCGCGAACCGGTCGTTCACCTCGAGGATCGTGCCGGTGCGATCCATCATCTCGAATCCGTCCTGCAGCGACGCGATGAACGCGGCGTACCGGTCCTTCCCCTCGCGCGCATCCCACGACTCGAACCGCTCCAGCGGGTCGCGCTGCACGACATCGATGAGGTGGCCGATCACGAGGGTGCCGCCGTCCGGGCCGGGGAGCGCTCGCAACCAGACCTCGCGTCTCACGTCAGCCCCGTCGGCACGCCGGAAGAGCCATGCGAAGGACGGCGTATCACCCCGGATCGCTCGGTCGATGTATCCGGCCATCGCCGCCTCCGACGGGCGGCCGTCCGGCTGCTCCGGCGGGCTGACGTCGACGGGCCCGACGCCCCTGAGCCGCTGACGGTCCATCCCGAACAGCAGCTCTGCCTGCTCGTCGACCGTGACGAAGTGGCCCTCGCCCGGATCGAACACCACGAGCGCATCGGGTGCGCGATCCGTCGGGTGCGGGGCCTCGGCGCGCTTCAGCGCGCCGAGGTCTGCCTCGTTGGCAGGGGTGTCCGGATCGGTCGAAGCGCTCATGGCCTCCGCAACGGGTCGGCTGGAGCCCATGATGCTGCGAAAGGCCTCACGCCAACAACAAGGTGCATCGCCGGCCGCTCCGCGGCCGGCGATTCACCTTCGATGCCCTCGTCCGGTAGATCCGTCAGCTCACTCGGGCGTGCTGGACGTCGTGATCGTGGTCGTCATCGTGGTCGTTCACGTCGATGACCGTCGGCTCCGTCTCGGAGGTCGCGACGACACCCGGCTCCCGGGCCACTGCTCCCCCGATCGCTCCGCCCAGTCCGGCCGCGACGAAGCCACCGAGGATCGTCCAGAACGTCGCCCACAGGGCGTTCGCGTTCCCGACGTTCCCCGTGTCGAGCCCCGTGGTCACTCGGTCGAGCCCGAAGATGTTCAGCACGCTGGGGATGCCGATCGCGATCGTCGCGATCATCAGCAACCCCCAGAGCGACCATCCGTGCAGGATGCCGCTCCCGGCGCTCCGGATACCCGTGAGGTAGCCGGTGATGATCCCACCGAGGAACAGGCATCCCAGGGCCGAGCCCCCGAGGAACCACGCGAGGTTCGTCCGCACGACAGCAACGCCGGACTCGAACGCGAGCGCGAGCCACAGCGATGAAAGCAACGTGAACAAAGCCAGCCCCACCACGGCGCCACCGAAGACGGCGCCCCAACTGATCACCGGCCGGGTCGAAGCCCTGACGGTCGCCCGCGCCGGTCCCATCGAGAAATCCCGTGCCATATCGGATCCTCCTTCGAACGACCTGCTGTCCGATCGTTCCCGGGTTCCCTCCCGACTACACGTGACCGGCCGACTTGTGCCTTCCGAACGCCTGCTCTAGGGTCGTGGGGGATGACCGAACAGATGTTCGAGCTGGCACGCCGCACCTTCGATGCGCCGGAATTCCGCGGCATCACGTGCATCGAGGTCGAGGCCCGCTCGGTGATCAACAAGGTGCCCGGTGGAGGGATGCCGTTCGACTGGACGATCAACCCCTACCGCGGCTGCATGCACGCCTGCGTGTACTGCTTCGCGCGCCCCACGCACACGTACCTCCACATGGACGCCGGTCGCGACTTCGAGACGAAGATCGTGGTGAAGGTCAACGCCCCGGAGGTGCTCGGCCGCGAGCTCGCGTCGCGCCGGTGGAAAGGCGAACACATCGCGATGGGCACCGGAACGGACCCGTATCAACGGGTCGAGGGACGCTACCGGCTGATGCGCGGGATCCTGAGCGCGCTGATCACGCGACGGAATCCGTTCTCCATCCTCACCAAGGGAACCCTCATCCTCCGGGACATCGACCTGCTCACGGAGGCGGCGTCGGCCGCTCCCATCTCGGCCGCGTTCTCGATCGGAACGATGGACGAGGACGTCTGGCGGACGACGGAGCCGGGGACGCCCAGCCCGCGGGCGCGGATGGATGCCGTGAGGACCCTCAACGACGCCGGGATCCCGACGGGCGTGCTGATCGCACCGATCCTTCCCGGGATCTCCGATGGCCCCGGTCAGGTGGAGCGGGTCGTCGGAGCCGCGGCCGAGGCGGGGGCGACGCATGCATCCCCGATCCTGCTGCACCTCCGGCCGGGTGTGCGCGAGGAGTTCATGCCCTGGCTCGAAGCCAACCGGCCGGATCTCGTCGCGCGCTACCGGGCGCTCTATCGGGGCGCGTATGCGCCCGCGGCAGAGCGCGGCCGCCTGTCGCGGCGGGTGGACAGAGCGCTGGCCGGGATCGGTCACCCGATCCCGGCCAGCGGTTTCCGTCCGGTGAGGAAGACCGCCGACGAGCGGTCCGAAGAACAGCTCAGGCTCTGCTGAGCCGACCCGTCACGAGCGGACCGTGTTCGGCACCTTCGCCGTTCGGCGAGATGCCATGTCGGCGTCAGTCATCTTCTGCTCCGCCCGGTCCTCCAGCTTCGACGCTCCGACGTCGACCTGGGTCGTTACGTCGGCCGCGGTGCCCCGCATGCGATCGGGCAACGAACGCGCCCACCGCAGGACCTCGTCGTAGCGCTCGCGTCCCGCGTGCGCTCCGAGGAGATAGGCCCCTCCGCCGATCAGCAGGACACGAACGAATCCGGTCTTGCGGACCTTCACCTTGGGCTTGGATCGCAGTGCGTCACGCAGCTCCTCATGCTCCTCGCGCTCGTGATCGAGCTGCGAATGCAACGCCGACACCTCGTTGCGGAGCTTGTCGTTCTGACGGTCAAGGTTTCCGAGCCTCGCGCTCAAGAAGCGTTCACGCATACGGCCCGTCCGGTCACCGAGTATCCGGTTCATCACACCCTCCTTCCCTTCATCACTCCTGTGGTTACCCCGGATACGGAGGTCCATGCCTCCACCCCGTGCTCCGTCTCAGCTCAGGGACTCGCTGCGGACCGCGCCAGACGGGTCTGGGGCTCGAGGGAGTACACGCCGAACGCGCGGCGGATCACCGGCTGGGCGACGTTCCGCACGGGAACGCCCCCCGGCGTTATCCCCCACTCGGTACCGCGATGGGCATGTCCGTGCAGCACCAGGTCGCAGCCCGCCATGTCGATGGCCTCCGCCAAGAGGTAGCTGCCGAGGAACGGGTAGATCTCCGGCGGCTCGCCGTGCAGCGTGTCCCGCACCGGGGAGTAGTGGAGGAGCGCGACGCGAACGTCGGTCGCGAGCTCCTCGAGACATGAACGCAACGCCGACGCCGCGTCGACGGTGACCCGGACGAACCGCTTCATCTCCGGCTCCCCGAACTCGGTCGCCGATGCGCCGGCGAACCCACCGCCGAACCCCCGGATGCCGGCGATCCCGAGGCTGGCGCCGGACACGCGGACGACGTGCGTCTCGCCCTCCAAGATCACGACTCCGGCATGCTCCAGACATCCGCGGACCCGATCGGCTTGATCGGAATGGAGGTCATGGTTCCCGAGCACCGCGATCACGGGAACGCCGGCCCCCTCCAGCTCGTGAGCGAGGACCTCCGCCTCCTCCTCGAGCCCCGCCTTGGTCAGATCGCCCGCCAACAGGACCGCGTCGACGTGCCCCGCGATCTCCGTGAGGGCGGGACGGAGCGTGCCTTCGGAGTCGGCGCCGACGTGGAGGTCGCCGGCCGCAGCGATCCTGATCACGTGACCCGCTCCTCTCCCGCCGCGGCTGGGAACGTCGGCACGACGGTCCGGTTGTCGATCTCCAGATCGGGGAACCGCTCCCGGGCAACGTCGGTGACGGCCACGCGTCGGCCCTCCGTCGGAACCGTTCCCGAGATCACGACCCGTGACCCGGCGATGCTGACCTCGAGCTCCGACTCCATCACCCTCGGATCGGTCGCGAGGGCTTGCCGGAGCGATTCTTCGCGGTAGGCCCCGGGCGCATCGGTCATGACGAGGCCTCCGCCGGATCGTGCAGGCTATCCCGGCTCGGGGCGTCCAAGGTGACCAGGTCGAAGAGCGTTCGAACCGGATCTCCCGGAACCACCAGATCGTTGGACCACGCGTACAGCAACAGAGCGAGGATGCGCCGGGGACCGTTGGCGCGCGCGCGACGGATCAGGTAATCCCAGTCCAGGTCGGTGTGCCCGATGATGCCGAGGGCGTCGTACCAGTACCGGGGGGTGTCCTCCGACGCCGCCAGCGCTTTCATCACGACGAGGTCTTCGGGCGGGACCAAGGAGAGGCGTCGTCCCTCGTAGCTGCCGGTCAAGGCTCGTCGCACCATCTCGTCGTCGAGCAGGATGTCGGGCGTCGACCGGCTGATGATGTCCACCGTTACCCCATCGAGCTCCGCCTTCGAGAGCCAGTGTTCGTAGATGACCTCCGTCCGGAACCCCCGCTGCGCCAGGACTTCGAGCACGCGATCGCTCTCGCTCTGTCGGATGAACAGATCGACGTCGGACGTCCCCCGCGCCCGGCCGAAATAGGCCGATGCGATCCCACCCATCACCAGGAACGTGATCCCGCTCTCCGTCAGGGCGGAAACCGCTTCGTCGAGCGCGTGGAGGAGGCGACCCTTCTCGATCGGGTCGGAGCCGCCCGGCGTACCCAGGAGCCGCTCCACCTCATCGTCTTTCCGGGGCGACGTACGAGCGCGAGCAGCGATATCCATCCACGGCGAGCCCATACCCCGCGTTCGAACGCACGAACCGCGTTTGTCCCGCCCTGGGGATGGGCATCGCAGCGTCCATGACCCGGTTGCGTCGCGTCCGGCAGAGCTCACCCGGCTTCTCGCGGCGGCGTCACGGACGCGGGTTCGTCTACTTCGACGAACGGGGCGAACCGATCCGCGACGAGCGCCTCGAGCGATTGCGCGCCCTCGCGATCCCTCCGGCCTGGACCGACGTGTGGATCTGCTCGCACGAGCGGGGACACCTGCAGGCGACGGGAACGGACGACGCCGGGCGTCGGCAGTACCTCTACCACCCGGAGTGGCGCCGCCAACGCGACCGCGAGAAGTTCGAACGCATCGAGAGTTTCGCCGAGGCGTTAGGACCCTTGCGCGCTCGGATCGACGCCGATCTTCGCCGGCGGAGTTTCCCCCGCGAACGTGTGCTCGCGTGCGCGGTTCGGCTCTTGGACCGAGGTCTCTTCCGGGTCGGTGGAGAGGACTATGCGGACAACGGCTCCTACGGCTTGGCCACCCTCCGGCGAGAGCACGTCGTGGTGCGGGGGGACGGGGCGGCCGAGTTCGACTTCGTCGGGAAGGGCGGCAAGCGCCATGTCCGAGAGCTCCGAGATCCGGACGCGGTGCGGGTCCTGAGGGCGCTCCGGCGACGGCATGGAGCCGACGAGTTGCTCGCCTGGAAGGACGCCGACGGATGGCATGACGTGCGTGCCGCCGACATCAATGCGTACATCAAGGAGACGGCCGGGGGCGATTTCTCCGCGAAGGACTTCCGCACGTGGCACGCCACCGTGCTCGCAGCGACGTTCCTCGCGGAACGCGGCGTTGCCACGAGCGGCCGAGCGAGCACGCGGACGATCCGAGCGGCGGCGGACGCCGTCTCGGAGCACCTGGGGAACACGGCCGCGGTCGCACGGAGCTCATACATCGATCCCCGCGTCATCGACCGCTATATCGATGGAGAAGTGGTCGACCTGCGGGCGATACCTGTCGCCGAGCCCAGGCCGGCGATCGAAGCAGCGGTGCTCGACCTCCTGCGTTCGCACGGAGACAGCCGCTTATCCGCCGCGGCATAGGTCCGCCGCCGCCGGGCCCTCCCGTTTCTCGCGTCACAGCACCGGGTAGATGAGTCGAACGCAACCGAGTGGGAGGTGGACGACCGATGGACGACCGAGTGCCCGATCCCAATCCCGAGCCGCAACCCAGCCCGATCCCCCCGACACCGACGCCGGATCCCACGCCGGCGCCTGAACCCCCGACGGCGTCCGAGCGATAGCGCGGATCTACCGCGATCCGCGCATCGCGCGGCGTGTCCCGGCGACGATCCGTGATCCGAGGAGGCGAGCCATGCCGAAGAAGCGCCCCACGATCAAGAACGAGCGCAAGTACGAAGCCCTCAAGGACAAGGGCATGTCCAAGGAGCGCGCTGCGAGGATCGCGAACGCTCCGAAGTCATCGCAGCACGGTGGCAAGCGATCGGGCTCCGGAGGGGATGCATCGCAAGGCGGGACGACCGCACAGAAGAAGGCAGCCGGACGGAAGGGCGGCAAGGCGACCGCCCGGAAGCGCAGATCGTAGATGCACGTGGTTGAGGACGACGACGCGCGATATCTGGCGAGCCTAGCCTCGCAGGTCCTCGGGATCCAGCGTTCGCAGGCGGAACGCCTGGCCGAAGCGTACGTGCGTGAGCTCCCCGGGTCGGGATGGGAGCGATTCTTGCGATGGATCGAGACCGCCCGCCCCGATCAGATCAGCCGATGAGCCGCGCCGCAGGCCAGGACGAACGACGCGCATCGCATCACGAGAACCAGCGTCGCAGGCGCTTCGCGCGAGCAGCCTTCCACAGGCGGGGCCAGCGATCGCGCGCTTCCGCGCGCGCAGCCCGTTCGCCACACACGAGCATGCCCGCGACGAAGGCCGAGCCGCTCGACAGTCGGAGCGCGCGGAGCCGCTCTTCGGCCACGACGGTGTCCTGGACCTCACCGAGCCCGTCCTGCACGTCGGCCAGCCGTTCGGCGAGTCGCATGGCGCGCTTCCCGAACACGTCACGTCCCAATTCGGCGGCATAGCGTGCCCGCTTCGCCCGCTTGCGGACTTCGTGCAGCGCCGCATCCGGCGAGGAGCGGCCGAGGCGATCGGCCGCACGCGCGGTCCGGCGCCATGCCTTCCGCGTCACCCGACGAAGCACCGACCGGGCACGACGATCGTCGGAAGGATCGGCCACGGGGGGTCGGCGAGCGGCTTCGATCAGTTCGTCCACGAGCGCGCGGTACCTGTCGGAGCTCAGCCCATCGAGGAGCTCGCCGCGCCGCCGATGACGATCGTCGCCGAACCTCGCGAGGATCGCGGCCGCGGCGGTCTGGTCCGCGTTGGGCAGTCCCGCGATCCGCGCGCGCATGCGCTCGATCAAGACGTCGAGATCGCGCACCTCGCCGAGCAGTCCGCCCAACCAGCCGAGCTCCGTGCGGAGCCCTTCGACCGGAGAGAGATACGGTTCGAGGGTCTTGAGGTCCGAACGCAGTCGACGGGTCGCGACGCGGGCGTCATGAACGGGGTCGGCGTCGGAGCTCGCTCGGATCTTCGGATCCTCGCTGACCAGCCGGATCACGCTCCTCGAGAGCGCGTATCCAACGAGTGTGTCCAGATGCGACCGAGGACGGAGCCGAGGGACCGCGACCTCGGGCTCCGGCTGGCCGCCAAGCGCCATCTCCAGCTTCGAAGCCGTGGTTGGCTTCGCTCCCGCCCCGATCAACCGATCGGAAAGCTCCCTGAGCAGCCGCCCGGCCCCCGAGCCCTTCACCTCGAGCTCGATCCGGCGGAAGGAAGGACCGGGGATCCCGTCGATCGACGACGCGACGCGGTCGTCGCTCACCTCCACCCCGCCGATCAGACGTTTCTCCCGCTCGGTTTCGATCGTCGCGACCGGTTCCAACGGTGCGCCCCGAACGATCCCCAGGACGAGGCCGGCCAGTCGGGCCGGCGGTCCGTCGGGCGGCCCCGGCTCGTCCAGCTCCCAACGGTCCAGGACCACCCCGGCGCCATGGACGCCGGGAGGCGTGCCGATCGTGAGGGTCCAACCGTCTTCCGACCCGTCGAAGGCGTGCCGGTGGCGGAGCGTCTGGCCCCAGCGGAGCAGGCGATGGTCGGCGGTGTCCCAGTAGTTGGCGCTCAGCTTGACGGACGACCGCCCGGCCACCTCACCGGGGAAGGGCAGTTCGAAGTCGTCCGCGACCTCGAACGTCGCCTGCCGCGCCCTGGAACGATGGGGCATGTGACCAAGCCTGGCATACGCGGAACATCGTCGCCGTCGGCTCCGCTCCCGGCGCCGCATGGCTGGTTGCCTCGAAGGGTAGGAGGGAACATCCGATCCGAAGAACGACGTAGGAGGATGGGTCATGGGGATCTTCAGCAACATCCTGAGTTTCGGCGCCGGCTACACGCTGGGAGCGACCAACGGTGGCGCGCCGATCCGGCGCCTGCAGAACACGGTGGCGCGCGGGGTCGATGGGTCACGGACCTCCCGCGTCCTTCGCCACGATGCGCAGGTCCGCGACGTGATGACGCCCGCACCGGAGACGGTCTCTCTCGGCACCCTGCTGACGGCGGCCGCACGCCTGATGGCGGATCAGGCCATCGGGGACGTGATCGTGATCGAGCCCGAGACCGAGCGCGTCGCGGGCATCATCACGGACCGGGATATCGCGATCCGCGCCGTCGCGGAGGGCAGGAACCCTGACTCCACGACCGTCGAAGAGATCTTCAGCCGGGACCTCGCCGCCGTGTCCCCCGCCGACTCCGTCGGAAGGGTCATCGAGCTCATGAAGGACCTGAAGGTCCGACGGCTACCCGTCGTCGAAGCCGACCGGGCCGTCGGGATCGTGTCGCTCGGCGACCTGGCGGTCGGGACGAACGTGGGATCGGCGCTCGCCGAGATCAGCGCCGCGGCCCCGGACCACTGAGCGGGACGCCGTGGTGGTCATCCTGCTTCTGCTGATCATCAGCGGCGCCGCCGGGGTCGGCGCCGGGATCGCCATCCGCGCCTGGCCGCAGGCCGACCCCGCGCGGTCGGCGACGGCCGCCGTCGAAGACCAGTTGGTCCGTCGGGGACGGCTCCGGCGGTTCGTCCGATCACGGATGGACCCGGCGACGGCGACCGGACTGGCACTCACCGTTGCGTTGCTCGCCGTCGTGGTCGTGGGTGTCGGTATCGGCGTCGTCGCATACATGATCCGAACGAACTCGGGGGTCGTCCGGATCGACCAGACGATCGCCCGATGGGCGGCGGCCCACACGGGCGCGGCGGCGTTCCGGATGCTGGAGTTCTTGACGGCGCTCGGATCGACGCCGGTCATCATCGTCGTCGCGCTCGCGGGCGCCTCGTTCGGATGGTGGAAACGCCGAGACATCTCGATCCCCCTCTTCTTCACCCTCGTCGTCGTGGGCCAGCTCGCGGCGTCCAACCTCATCAAGTTCGCGGTCGAACGGGTCCGCCCCGACCTCGGGCCGCTGGGCCCGCTCGGGACGCCCTCGTTCCCGAGCGGGCATTCGACGGCCGCGGCAGCGACCTACGCCGCTCTCGCCCTCGTGCTCGGGCGCAACCGGACACCGCGAGCACGATCGGTGCTCGCGGGGATCGCGGTCGGCATCGCGGTGGCCGTCGCGGGCTCGAGGGTGCTCCTCGGCGTGCACTGGTTCTCCGACGTCGTCGCGGGGTTGGCGCTCGGTTGGACCTGGTTCGCCTTGTGCGCGGTCGCGTTCGGGGGGCGGGTCCTCTGGTTCGGGGCCCCGGCGGCCACCGCATCGGCGCCTGCCCCTTCGCGCGACTCGGTGGGATCCACTAGGTGAGCGCCGCCACGGGCGAGCGAGCAGTTCACGGGCCGAGCGATTGGTTCTTGACGGCGGCCGAGCGGGGCAACCCCTCCACGGCGATCGACGTCGGACGCGAGCCGGAAGCGTGGACCGTCGGCAACCGCGTCGAACCGCTGATCCACGGCGCGGACTACTTCGCACATCTCGCAGCCTGCATCGCGGAGGCGCGCGGGGGCGACCAGCTCTTCTTCGCGGACTGGCGTGGTGATGAGGACGAGCTCTTGGGGCCCGAGGGCCCGCGGCTCGGGGATCTGCTCTCGGCTGCGGCTCGGCGAGGCGTGAAGGTCCGGGGTCTGCTCTGGCGATCACACCCACAGGCGCTGGGGTTCAACCAGGCGGAACAGGGCGATCTTGCACGCACCGTCAACCAAGCAGGAGGCGAGATGCTCCTGGACGCGCGCGTCCGTCGCACGGGATCCCACCACCAAAAGCTCGTTCTCCTTCGCTCCGGCCGGCACGACGAGCAGGTCGCGTTCGTCGGGGGGATCGATCTCTGTCACGGTCGCAGGGACGACGCCAGGCATCGGGGAGATCCGCAAGCGGAACCCTTGGATCCTGCGTACGGGCCACACCCGCCATGGCACGACGTCCAGGCGGAGGTGCGAGGACCGGCCGTCGCCGATCTCGCCGAATCCTTCCGGGAGCGGTGGAACGACCCGTCGCCGCTCGAGCGGCGTGGGTTCCGGCTCCCGCGGATCATCGCGCGGGCGACGGAGGAGACGCCGGTCCCCGATCCCATCGCCGTCGAGGGAACACCACCCGGCCCGGCGGGCCGCCACGCCGTCCAGGTCCTTCGCACCTATCCCGCGAAACGACCTCCCTACCCCTTCGCACGCGAGGGCGAGCGAAGCATCGCTCGCATCTACGAGAAAGTGCTCGGCCGCGCCCGTTCCTTGATCTACGTGGAGGACCAGTACTTCTGGTCGGACGAGATCGCGCACCTGTACGAGCAGGCGCTCCAGCGCGCCCCCGGGCTCCGCGTGATCGTCGTCGTCCCCCGCCACCCCGACCGGAACGGCATGATCTCGGGACCGACGAGCCGGCTCGGGCAGCTGACGATGATGGAGCACCTCATGGGGGTGGCTCCGGATCGGGTCGCGGTCTTCGACCTGGAGAACGAGCAGGGGGACGCCATCTACGTTCACGCCAAAGGTGTGATCGTCGATGACGTCGTGGCCTTGATCGGCTCGGACAACATGAACCGCCGGTCCTGGACGCACGACTCGGAGCTCTCCATCGCGGTCGTGGACGAAGAGGAGGATCTCCGGGAGCCGCGCGACCCCGCCGGCACGGGCGACCGAGCGCGACGGTTCGCGCGAGACCTGCGGTTGCGGTTGTGGCGGGAACACCTGGGCGCGGACGATGACGGCGACCTCATCGACCCGATCCGCGGCTTCGAACGGTGGCGAAGGACGGCTGCGGCCCTCGATGCATGGCACGAGACCGGCCGCCAGGGACCGAGGCCACCGGGCCGCGTCCGGTTCCATACGCCTCGGCCGGTCGCATCATGGCAACGCCTGTGGGCGTGGCCGCTCTATCGCTCGGTGGTCGACCCGGATGGCCGTCCCTGGTCTCTCCGCCGCAAGCATCGGTTCTGA
>DATAEV010000258.1:0-4675 GCA_036257875.1 Actinomycetota bacterium
GCCGTGACCTCGCGGTACGCTCAACCGACCGACCCGACGGAACGAGGCAGATGACGGGCATCCACCGCTCACCAGGGATGGAGGGTGTCGCGCCGTACCCGTTCGAGGAGCTCGATCGACGCGCGGCGCAGGCGAGGGCGGAGGGCCGCGAGCTGATCGACTTCGGCGTCGGTGACCCTCGTGAGGAGACGCCGGCGTTCATCCGCGACGCTCTCGTCGATGCGCTCGAGCCCGTGTCGAGCTACCCGCGGGCCGCCGGGCTGCCGGAGCTCCGCGACGCCATCGCGGCATGGATCGGGCGACGGTTCCGGGTCGGGGTGGATCCCGACACGGAGGTCCTGCCGGTCCTCGGGTCGAAGGAGATCGTCTTCTCGCTCGTCCAGCTCGTCCTCGATCCGCCCGGGGGCAAAGACATCGTGATCACGACGGCGCCGGGGTACCCGATCCCCGAGCGAGGCGCGCGCTTCGCCGGTGGCGAGGTCGTGCGGGTGCCGCTCGAAGAGGACCGGATGTTCCTGCCCGATCTCGACCGGGTGCCGGACGACGTCTGGTCCCGCGCGGCGATCCTGTGGATCAACTATCCGAACAACCCCACCGGTGCGATCGCATCCGGAGGCTTCCTCCAGGAGGCCGCTGAGCGGTGCCGGGCGAGTGACGTGCTCCTCGCGTCGGATGAGGCGTACTCCGAGCTGTGGTTCGGCGAGGACCCGCCCCCCGGTGTGCTCCAGCTCTCCGACCGGACGAACGTGCTCGCGATCAATACGTTGTCGAAGCGCTCGTCGATGACCGGATACCGCAGCGGGTTCGTCGCCGGCGATCCCGGTCTGATCGCCGATCTCAAGCGGCTGCGACCGGCCACCGGCGTCACGCCCCAGGAGTTCATCCAACGGGCGTCGGTGGCGGCGTGGCGTGACGAGGTCCACGTCGAACAGAACCGCGAGCGGTACCGGCGGAAGCGAGACCTGCTGCTCGATGTGTTCGCGCGGCACGGGGTCCACGTCGGGGGGAGCGTGGCGACGTTCTACCTCTGGGTGCGTGTTCCCACCTCGCAAACCTCGTCCGGATGGGCGCTCGACCTCCTCGACCGCGGTGACATCGTGGTCGCGCCGGGATCGTTCTTCGGCCCCGAAGGCGAGGGGTTCGTGCGGATGGCGATGGTGCCGACGGTCGAGGCCTGCGCTCGTGCCGCGTCGGCGCTCGACGATCTCCTCGCCGAGGTGCGGATGTGAAGGACGTGCTGGAGCTCGAGGAGCGGATCGAGCGCAGCTGGGCCGAAGTCTCGGCGAACCCGTCCGCTCCGATCGATGCGGCGGCGGTCGAGGAGACGATCGAGCTCCTGGACCGGGGGTCCGTCCGCGTCGCCGAGCCGGATCCTGGGCGCGACGACGGCTCCTGGCGGGTGAACGCCTGGGCGAAACAGGCGGTCCTGCTCTATTTCCGTGTCCGCGGGCTCGAGACGACCGAGGCCGGACCGTTCGAGTACCACGACAAGCTTCCGCTGAAGCATGGGTACGGGTCGCAGGGCGTCCGGGTCGTGCCGCCCGCGACGGTTCGCTTCGGGGCGCACCTGGAACCCGGGGTCGTGCTGATGCCGAGCTACGTGAACATCGGCGCGTACGTGGGCGCCGGAACGATGGTGGACACGTGGGCGACGGTCGGCTCCTGCGCGCAGATCGGCGCGAACGTTCACCTCTCCGGGGGGGTCGGGATCGGCGGGGTCCTCGAGCCGCTGCAGGCGGCGCCGGTCGTGATCGAGGACGGCGCCTTCATCGGTTCCCGGTGCATCGTGGTCGAAGGCGTGCACGTCGGGCGTGGAGCGGTCCTCGGGGCGGGCGTGGTGCTCACCGGCAACACACCGGTGATCGATCCCCGAGGCCCGGAACCTCAGGAGCATCGTGGGCGCGTCCCCGACGGCGCGATCGTCGTCCCCGGGACCCGGCCGCGGTCCTTCCCGGCGGGGGAGTACGGGTTGCCCTGCGGGCTCGTGATCGGAGACCGCAGCGAGGCGACCGACGACAAGATCCGGCTCAACGACCTGCTCCGCGGCGCGGGGTCGTCGACGACCTGATGCCGGACGCGCGAACGCCGCCGCCGCGTCCTACCGACCGGATCCTCGAGTCGCCGATCGCCGCGACCTGGCGCTCGGTCGCGCACGAGCGCGCCGTCCTCGTGGGCGTCGGACCCGGGATCCACGAAGGGGATCTCGACGAGCTCGCGGCGCTCGCCGACTCCGCGGGCGCGGAGCCGGTCGGTCGGATCGTCCAGAGCCGCTCGAGCCCCGACCCGCAGTTCTGGATCGGAAAGGGGAAGGTCGAGGACCTTCACGGGCTGGTCCACGCGCTCGGGGCCGAGCTCGTCATCTTCGATGACGAGCTCGGCCCCGGCACCCTTCGCTCACTCGAGGCGCGGCTCAAGGTCAAGGTCGTCGACCGCACCGCGTTGATCCTGGACATCTTCGCGCTCCATGCGAACTCGAAAGAGGGCAAGGCGCAGGTCGAGCTCGCTCAGCTCAATTACCTGCTCCCTCGGCTCCGAGGCTGGGGCGAGGCGATGAGCCGGCTGGGAGGCGGGATCGGGACCCGCGGTCCGGGGGAGACGAAACTCGAGGTCGACCGGCAGCACATCCGTCGTCGGATCACGAAGCTCCGTCGGGACGTGAAGGACCTGCGCAAGGAGCGCGACGTCAAGCGGGCCCGCCGGCAGAAGTCGAACCTGCCGCAGATCGCGATCGTCGGGTACACGAACGCCGGGAAGTCGACGCTGATGCGTCGACTCACCGGCGCCGACGTGATCGTGGCCGATCAGCTCTTCGCCACGCTCGATCCGACGACCCGTCGGATCGATCTCCCTGGCGGGCGGCACGCGACGATCAGCGACACCGTCGGCTTCGTCTCGAAGCTGCCCCACGATCTGGTCGAAGCCTTCCGATCGACGCTGGAGGAGGTCACCCTTTCGGATCTGGTCCTGCACATCGCGGACGCCTCCTCACCGGAGCTGGATCACCAGATCGAGGCCGTTAGGCGGGTGCTGGAGGAGATCGGGGCGGCCAACATGCCGGAGGTCGTAGCGCTCAACAAGATCGACCGGTTGCGGGGGAGCGAACGAGCGCGTCTCGCGACCCGATTCCCCGGCTCCGCGTCGGTCTCGGCCATCACCGGAGAGGGCGTCGAGGGGCTCCTGGAGGCGGTCGGGGCGGCGACGCCCGATCCTCCCGTCGAAGTGGAGGTGCTGATCCCGTGGCCGCGGGGGGATCTGGTCGCGATGCTCTACGACGAGGCGGAGGTCCTGAAGGCGGAGGCGGAGCCCGACGGCACGCGCGTGCGGGCGCGCGTGGGGCTCAGGGAGCTGGCCGCGGTCCGCGCCTACGCCGTGGGGGCGGGCGGTCGCTCGGGCACGGGGGAACCGATCGACCAGAGCGTGTGATCGTCCCAATGGCCGGTGATCACCTTGTCCGGGTCCTGCCCGCGCTCCAGCGCGAAGCGGAGCGCCAGGAGGTGCAGCCGCGCGACGAGCGGGATCTGCTGGAGGACACCCGGGAGCGGTGAAGGCTCCGGCAGCCGGCTCACGCCGATGCCCTCGGCCTCCGCGGCTCGCGCCACCCCCTCGACCAGGCCGTCGTCGTCGGGCGTCGTCAACGCCAGCAGGTGGTCCTTCGGCGTCAACGGGACCGCCGTCCCGTGGAGGAAGAACTCCGCGTCGTAGCCCTCCGCCAAGACCCGAGCCCCTTCGCGCACCTTGAGCGCTCCTTCGCGCGCCGTGACCGACGTGTGACCGGCGCCGACGATCGAGAGGATCCGCCCGGGGAGCGGGACCGACTCCGTCCCGTTCGATCCGAGGGCGTTGCGGACGCTGCCGGGAACGAGCGCGAGTTTGTCGACCGTGATCGTGTCGGCCCCCATCGCCGAGGCGAGCATGCCGAGGGCGAGCAGCGCGGTCGTGTAGCTCACCGTGTACGTCTCGGAGGTCTCCTTCTCGACGGTCTGGATCGCGTCGTTGAACGGGGCGCCCTCGCGACAGATCGTCACGGTCTGCAGACCCGCCGAGAAGGCGAGTGCGCGCGCAGCGAGGGCGTAGGCGGTCTCCCCGGTGTGCGTGATGACCACGACCCCGTCCTGCGGGCCCACGATCGGAGCGTTCTTCACGAACTGCATCGACGACACGGCGTGCGCCGAGCGTCCCGCGTCCTGGAGCATCGCCGCTCCCAGGTTCGCCGCGTGCTGGCTGGTGCCCGTCCCGACCACCCAGATCCGTCGGACGCGGTGGAGGGCCTCCGCTGCGGCATGGACCTGCGCCTTGACGGCGCCCGACGTGAGGACGTGTTCGAGCTGTTCAGGCTGGGAACGGATCTGGTGCTCGAGCTGCGTGGTGTTGCGCGACATCAGGAGGGCTCCTCGGGATCCGGTGTCGGGAGCCTAGCCGACTTCAGAGGCGTCTGAGAACGGCGACGACCTTGCCCAGGATCCTTCCGTCGCTCATCTCGAAGGGCTCGAGCGAAGGGTTCTCGGGGATCAGCATCACGCGCGGGCCGTCGTGTCCGAGACGCTTGATCGTCGCCTCGTCCTCAGCGGGACCGGGGAGGAGGGCGGCCACGATGTCGCCGTCGGTGGCTGAGCCCTGGCTGTGCACGACCACGACGTCCCCATCGAGGATCCCCGCACCGATCATGGACGTGCCG
>DATAEV010000215.1:0-7086 GCA_036257875.1 Actinomycetota bacterium
CCGCACGACCCCATGTCCCACGGCGCGACGTCCGTGTCCTGGTACAGGATCGACACGTCGTTCGGATCGATCCCGAGCTCCTGTCCGACGAACATCGGCATCGCCATCACGGCGCCGCTGCCGTTCTCCTGCGCGCCGGTCACGATCGTGGCGCTGCCGTCGCCGTTCATCTGCACGTAGGCGCCGGACGGCGCCGGCATGCACGGCCACCAGCCGACGGCGACACCGATCGCCTCGTCATCGGGCAGCTCGCGGCCGTAGTCGATCATCTCGACCGCTCGTTCGAGCGTGTCGCGCACGCCGACCTTGTCGAAGACCTGACGGGTCGGGCCTTCGGCGCCTTCTTCGATCAGCGTTCGACGACGGAGGTCGACGGGGTCCATGCCGATCGCGGCCGCGACCTCGTCCATGTGCTGCTCGAGCCCCCAGCAGACCTGCGGCGCCGTCGGCGCGCGGACCGAGCCGGAGGGCTGGTTGTTCGTGTAGTTCAGGAACGCCTCGACCGAGATGTGATCGATCTGGTACGGCCCGCACGCGTGCATCGCGGCCATCTGTCCGAGGAACCCGCCCTCGCCGCAGTACGCGCCCTTGTCCAGGACGAGCTTCGCCCGACGCGCGACGAGGTGGCCGTCCCGCGTCACGCCGGTCTCGAAGTCCATCGCGATCCCCTCGCGGCGCTGCGCGATGATCGTGAACTCCTCCTCCCGCGACAGGACCAGACGGACGGGCCGCTGGGCGGCTCGGGCGATCGCGGCGACCTGCCCCTCGAAGTGCAGGTCGCACTTCGCGCCGAACCCGCCGCCGAGGAGCGGGACGACGACCCGCACGTCCGCCTCGGGCACCTGGAGCGTCTGCGCGACGCCGGCGCGCGCGGCGTACGGCACCTGCGTGGAGGACCAGATCGTGGCCTTGTCGCCCTGCCATTGCGCGACGACCGCGCGGGGCTCGATCGGCACCCCCTGCGACGCGTCGGACACGTAGTGGCTCGTGACGACGACGTCCGCCCCCGCCATCGCGGCGTCGGCATCGCCCTTCACGATCGTGTGGTAGGCCATCGTGTTGCCGTCGGCGACGATGTTCTCGTCCTTGCCGTAGGAGGGGAGATCGGGGTGGACCAGCGTCGCGCCTGGCTCCATCGCCGCGACGAAATCCGTCACGACCGGCAGGGGCTCGTACTCGATCTCGATCAGTCGCGCCGCCTCGGTGGCGATCTCCTCGGTGAGCGCGGCGACCCCGGCGACGATCTCGCCCTCGAACCGAACGACGTCCCTCGCGAAGAGGTACCGGTCCTGGACGAAGCCGCCGTAGCGGACGTCGGGCAGGTCGTCTTGCGTAACGACCGCGACCACGCCGGGGAGCGCCTTCGACCTCGACGTGTCGATCCACAGGATCTTCGCGTGCGAGTGATCCGCATAGCGGAACTTCACGTGGGCCATGCCCGTGAAGCTGAGGTCGGCCGTGTACCGTCCGGTGCCGGTGACCTTCTCCTTACCGTCCTGCCGCACGAACCCCGCCGGGGCCGTCTCGACCGTCGCCACAGGAACCCCTCCTTCGTTCGCGGTCGAATCCTAGGGGATGCGAGCCTGAGGGACGGAACGGACGGTCGGGGCGCGGTTGCGTTCCGGGGGGAGGAATCGAACCTCCATTTCAGGCTCCAAAGGCCCGCGTCTTGCCGTTAGACGACCCCGGAAGGCTCCGCAATCGTACGAGGGGGAGACGCCGGCGGGGGGGCGGTCGTCGCGAAGGAGCCAGGCACCGCCGACGCGATCGCGGCGGCGTGGGCCGGGTCGCGAGCGAGGGCGACCACGGTCGGCCCGCTCCCGGACATCACCGCGCCGAGCGCGCCGGCGGCGCCGAAGGCGGCGACGGCGCGCGCCACCTCCGGGTGCCGCTCGGTGACCCCCGGCTGGAGGTCGTCGAAGAGCGCCGAACCGGCGAGGTCGTGATCGCCCACCTCGATCGCCGCGATCACGGAGCCGGGGTCCGGGCCCGAGGAGCCGCGCTCATCCCACCAGGCGTACGCGTCGGGCGTCCGCACGGCGAACGGGAGCGGTCGGACGACCCAATGCGACGTGGGCGCGTGGAGCGCCAGGACATGCTCGCCCCGGCCGTCGCCGAATACCGGACCGCCGTGGACGAGCGCGCACACGTCGGATCCGACCGACGCCGCCACCTCGAGGACGGCCTCCGGCGTGAGCGCCGTGCCGAACAGCTCGTCGAGCGCGAGGATCGTCGCGGCGGCGTCCGCGCTCCCGCCGCCCAGCCCCGCCGCGACCGGGATCCGCTTCTCGATGACGATCCGGGCGCGGGGCGCCCCGACCCCGGCGGCGCTCGCCCACGCGTGCGCCGCGCGCCCGACCAGGGACTCGCCGCCCGCTCCCTCCAACTCCTCGGCGCGCTCCCCCGTCACCTCGATCACGAGGACGTCGTGCTCCTCGACGGTCACGACGTCGTGGAGCTCGATCGGCAGGATCGCGGTCTGGATGTCGTGGAACCCATCCTCACGAGGGCCGAGCACCCGGAGGAACGCGTTGAGCTTCGCGTGGGCGCGACGGGTCACGGACCTCATGCGGGGATCGCCGACGCCACCCGGGCGAAGTCGTCCACGGACAGCTCCTCAGGACGCGCCGATGCGGCGACGCCGCTCGCGGCGAGGGCCGCATCCGCTTCGGCCGGGTCGAGGCCGAGGCGCCGGAGGGCGTTGCGCATCGTCTTCCGACGCTGTGCGAACGCCTCGTCGAGGACCCGCCACAGGCGGTCCTCGGCGACATCGACCGGCGGCGCGCCGAGCCTGTCCAACCGGACGACGACCGACTCGACCTTCGGACGCGGCCAGAAGACCTCGGGCGGGACGCGACGGAGCGTCGACGCGGTGGCTCGATACGCGACGCGCACGCTGACGGCGCCGTACGCATCGTCACCGGGACGCGCCGCGAGGCGTTCGCCGACCTCGCGTTGCATCATGACCACCGATCGGACCACTTTCGGCACGCGCGCCAACACGTCGAGGACGAGCGGAGTGGCGATGTTGTAGGGCAGGTTCGCGCAGAGGATCCAGGGATCGTCTCCCGGCCCGAGGACCGCGTCCCAATCCAACCGCATCGCGTCCGCGCGCAGGATGCGGACCCGCGGATGTCCCTCGAGCACGTCATTCAGCGCCGAGACCAACGCCGGGTCGAGCTCGACCGCTACCACGTCGGCGCCGCTCGCGTCGAGCGCCACGGTGAGCGAGCCGAGACCCGCCCCGATCTCGATCACCCGATCGCCGGCGCCGATGCCGGCGTCGCGGACGATGGCCCGAGCGACGTTCGGATCGAGCAGGAAGTTCTGGCCGAGCGACCGCCGGGGAGCGATCCCGTGGCGGTCGGCGAGGTTCCGGAGCTCGCCCGCGCCGATGCCGGGGGGCCTACCAGCTGAGCGCGACGTGGAGGACGCCGTGCCCGAGCGGGGAGATGGCCGAGAAGGCCTCGGGTGAGAGGTCGATGACGCGCCCCGGCGAGAACGGTCCTCGGTCATCGATCACCACGGTAACGGAGCGCCCGGTGGCGAGGTCGGTGACCCGCACGTGGGTCCCGAAGGGCAGCCACGGATGCGCGGCCGTGTACCCGCTCCACGGCGGGTCGTACCAGGTCGCCTGACCCTGCTCGCTGGTGGCTCCGGTACCGGGTTCGGTGAGCGTCCCGTCGTACATCGAGAACGGCGCGGACAGTCGCTCCTCGGTCTGCGGCCGGACGAAGGCGGCGCGCGTGAGCACGTCCCTCGACGTGACGCGGCCGTTGACGAACATCACTCGCACCGTTCGGTCGACGAAGCCGGGAACCCCGGGCTGCAGGAGGAAGGACGTGCCCGGCGTCATGGTGCTCGTGTACTCGGTGTGGACCCGGAACGGCACGACGTGGAGCTGCCGGATGTCGGTCACGTCGACACGGTCGTACCGCACCGACATCCCGGATTGAAGGGGGGTGCTGGGTGGTGGGACGACGCGATCGTCAACGTCGGGTTCGATCCCCATGGCCGAGAGGAGCGTTCCGACCGTGCTCGCGTTCGTCGAGACGTCGTGCACCTTCCCCGACACGACGGCTCGAACGGAGACAGACGGAGTACCGACGGCTTCCATCGCCGCCGCCTGGCCCAGCGGGGGGGCCGCCTTCCCAAACAGCCCCCCGCTCGGTTGCTCCACCACCCAGACCCCCACACCGTGGGGGCCGACCGCCGCGGCGAACGCGTCCTCCGGCATCCCCGGCGGCTGACTCACCATGACGGTCATCCCGTCCGCCAACGCGGTGCCCGGCGGAGGCTGAACCTGCAACCCGAGCGACAGCGGAACGCCCTCGGATCGCAGAAGATCTCCGACGTTCGTTGAGGTCGTCCGCACCGACTGCGGCGTCCCGGCCACCACGAGCGTCACGTCTTTGTGCCATGCGAGCGACAGCGCGGTGCCAACGAGCAGCGTCCCCGTCGAGAGGACGGCGATCTGCAGCGCGCGTTGGACGCGCAGCCGCCTGAGCCGCGAGGGCCGAACCACCCTTCCTCCGATCGCTCGGGGAGGGCCTCTGGGGGAAGCGGCTCGGTGGAAAGATGCCGGGCCGGGCGGAAGCCTCCGGTCGCATGAGTGCCCACCCTACCGAACCCTCAACCCTCACTGCAACCTTGAGAGCGAACGGGCGTTCGCCGCTATCGGAGGCCCTGGAAGGCGTTCCTCGCGTTGTCGGCGGTGGCTGCGACGAGCATCTCGGTGGGTGCGTCGCGCACCTCGGCGAGCGTTCCGAGCGTGAAGAGCACGTTCTGGGGCGCGTTCGCTCGGCCTCGGAGCTTCTGCGGCGCGAGGAACGGCGAGTCGGTCTCAACCAAGAGTCGATCCAGCGGCACGGCGGCGGCGGCCACACGCAGATGCTCGTTCTTCGGATACGTCACGTTGCCCGCGAACGAGGTCCAGTAGCCCCGCGCTGCACACTCGCGCGCGAGGAGGGCGTCACCGCTGAAGCAGTGGATAACGACGCGCTCCGCCGAAGCCTCATCCAGGATCCGCATCGCGTCCGCCCACGCGTCTCGGATATGCACCACCAGCGGCTTGCCCGACTCGTTCGAAAGGGCGATGTGGGTCCGGAACGCACGGATCTGCTCGTCCTTGGGCGAAAGCATCCGGAACCAATCCAGTCCGCACTCCCCCACGGCCACCACGCGCGGGTCATGCAGGAGCTCCTCGATCCTGGCCGAGGCGGCCGGGTCGAACCCCTGCGCATCGTGCGGATGCACTCCCGCGGTTGCGAACACACCCTCGAGTGAATCCGCGATCTCGAGCGACCGGCGGCTCGTTTCGACGTCCACGCCGACGCAGATGAGCCGCTCGATCCCCGAGGCCCTCGCGGTCTCGACCGCGACTGCAGGTTGGACCTCCATCAGGAACAGGTGGCAGTGGGTATCCACCGCCCCTGACTGGACCGACAGTTCAGGGTTCTCCTCGGCCATCGGGCGACGAACTTACCCGGTCTCAACTTCGGGTGAACGGGGGGAGCTTCACGTGAAACGTCGGTGGAAAGACGTCCCGTTCGTTGACGCACGGGCGAGGGGCCATCAGTCGGCTTCCACGCGGGGGAAGAGGGCCTCGCCCTTGCTGGTGACGGTCCCGGGTTTGAGCCCACCCCACGCCACGTCGACGGGGACGCGGCGGGCCTCCACCGCCCCACCCACACCGAGCTGATCCCAGAGCCGCTGGGCGGCCCCGGGCATGATCGGCTGGATCAAGATCGCGAGGATCCGGAGCGTCTCGGCGGCGGCGTACAGGACGCCGGCCAGCTCATCGGCGCGCGCCGGATCCTTGGCCACCTGCCAGGGCTCCTTCTCGACCAGGTACTGGTTCGCCCTCGAGACGATGTCCCAGACGGCGGCGAGCCCCGTCGTGAGCCGGACGGCGAGCAGGTGCTCGTCGTACCGTTCGACCGCGTCGGCGATCACCGCCGGCAGGTCGGCCTCCCACGCGCCGTCGGTCGGCTCGGGAACGACCCCGTCGTAGTTCGTCCCGAGCATCGCGAGCACGCGGCTCGCGAGGTTCCCCAGTCCGTTCGCCAGATCCGCGTTGTGACGGTCGACCATCGCCTCGATGGAGAAGCTCCCGTCCTGGCCGTACTGCACCTCCCGCATGAAGAACCAGCGGTACGAATCGACACCGAACCGATCGATCAGCTCGAACGGGTGGATCCCCGTCGCGTTCGTCTTCGACATCTTCTTGCCGCCGACGGTCAGGAAACCGTGCGCCCACACCTGCATCGGCGGCTCCACGCCGGCGGCCATCAACATCGCCGGCCAGTACACGGCGTGCTGTCGCAGGATGTCCTTCCCGATCGAGTGGATGTTCGCGGGCCACACGCGCCCGAAGCGCTCGGGATCTTCGGCGTATCCCGCCGCGGTGATGTAGTTCGTCAGCGCGTCGAACCAGACGTAGTTGATGTGGGTTTCGTCCCAAGGCAACCTCACGCCCCAGTCGAAGGTGGTGCGACTGATCGAGAAATCCTGAAGGCCGCCGCGGATCACCGAAAGGACCTCGTTCCGCCGGGTCTCCGGCTCGACCGCCGACGGGTGCTTCTCGTAGTGCTCGCGCAAACGGTCCGTGTACGCGGAGAGCCGGAAGAAGTAGTTGTCCTCCGTGAGGAACTCGACCGGGATCTCGTGGATCGGGCAGAGCTCGCCGGGCAGGAGGTCGGCCTCGTTGTAATAGAGCTCGCACGACACGCAGTAGAGGCCCTCGTAGTGACCGAGGTAGATGTCGTCCCTGCCGTTCTCGTAGACGGCCAGCAGGATCTTGCGGACCGCCTCCTCGTGCCGCGGTTCCGTGGTCCGGATGTAGACGTCGTAGGCGATGTCGAGCCGGGCCCAGACCTCACGCCACTTCGGCTCCATGGCGTCGACCCACTCCTGCGGCGTCACCCCGGCCGCCTCGGCGGCGCGCTGCAGCTTCAGGCCGTGCTCGTCGGTGCCGGTGAGGTGGAAGACCTCCTCGCCCCGGAGACGGTGGTACCGCGCGATGAAGTCGGTGGCCACGGCGTTGTACGCGTGCCCGATGTGCGGCACGTCGTTCGGGTAATAGAT
>DATAEV010000269.1:0-10994 GCA_036257875.1 Actinomycetota bacterium
AGAGCTTTGACCAGCGACTGCACCTCCCGCACGCCCGTCGGATCCAGCCCGACCGTCGGCTCGTCGAGCAGCAGGAGACGAGGCGACCGGAGGAGGGACGCGGCCAGACCCAGGCGCTGACGCATCCCCGAGGAGTACCCGCCCACCTTGCGTCCCGCGCGATCGGTCAAACGCACGAGGTCGAGCGCCTCGTCGATCCGAGCGGGATCCGCACCGTCCAGCTCGGCCAGCAGCTCCAGGTTCCGCCGCGCGGAGAGGTAGGGGTAGAAGCGAGGATCCTCGACGAAGCCTCCGACGCCCGGCATCGTGGTCAGTCCGCCGGCCTCCCAGTCATGACCGAGTAGGGAGATCGAGCCACCGTCGGGAGCCACGAGACCGAACAGCACCCGCAGGAGGGTGGTCTTGCCGGCTCCGTTCGGCCCGACCAGACCGTGGATCGTTCCCATGGCGATCCGCAGATCGAACGCGTCGAGAGCGGTCACATCGCCGAAGGATTTGACCAGACCGCGAACATCGACGGCATCGGGGGTATCGGACACGGACCACCCTCCAACCAGGGAAGCACGGCACCCTATCACCGGCCCCCCTGGGGACCGGAAGGAGCGGAGATCACCCGACGCGCGAGAGGAACGAGCCCACGACCTCCACGTACGTCTGCGGCTCCTCGACGAACGTCATATGCGCGCTCTCCTCGAAGACGTGGAGCTCGGCTCGGGGAAGCAGCTGAGCCATCCGTTCGGATGCGTCGGCGGGACACACCCGGTCGTGACGCCCTGCCAACACGAGCACCGGCTGCGTAAGGTCGACGAGCCGGTCTTCGAGCTCGATCCCACCGTACTCGGCGATCGCGAAGTGGCGGAGCACCTCGGGCGCGTACACCGCGCCGGCCGAACGGCGCTCGTACTCCGCGATCCGAGGATCCCTCGGATCGCGGAAGTGGAACGGCATCTGATCCTGGAGCAGCCGTCCGACCTCGTCCGGCGTCGTGACGCTCGACTCGCGTTCCCAGGACGAAGCGACCTGCTCGCGCAGCTCGAACGGCTCGAACGCCTCGAGCGCGCCCGCGACACCTTCGAGGTCGCGGACGGACGCCACGCCGCCGCTCACGACCGTCGCGAGGGCCTGGCCCGGGTAGTCGACCGCGTTCTGCAGCGCGACGAACGCGCCGTACGAGTGACCGAGCACCGCGTAGCGCCGGAGCTTCAGGGCGAGCGCGAGCATGATCACGTCTTGCGCCATCCGCTCGAGCGTCCAGGTGCGCGGCGGGGTGGGCTCCGATCGTCCCTGCGCCCGCTGGTCGACCAGCAGCAATCGGACACCGTCGCCGCACAGCGGATCGAGGTAGTCGGCGAACTCGTGATGGTCGAGCCCCGGCCCGCCGTGCAGGACGATCAACGGGAGACCGTCAGCCGGCCCTCGCTCGACCACCCACAGCGAGCAATCGTCGATCCGGACCGAGGTCCCCGGGCAGCTCATCCCCGCGGGTCGCCCCAGGCGTCTCGCCCGGTGACTCGGAACCCGGACTCGCGCACCTTGTAGCGCCCGTTGATCGAGATCAGCAGCGGCGTGAGGCCCTCCGCGATCCTGGCCATCTGCAGACCCCCGCAGTCCACCCATCGCATACCGGGGATGTCGCCGATCAACGATCCGACGACCGCCTTGGCGTCGGCATCGTCGCCCATCACGAGGCTGTCCGAATCGACGTCCTCCTCCAGGTCCCGGAGGACGTCGGCTGCGATCGTGTGGAAAGCGGCCACCAAGCGAGTGCCTTTCGGGAGGATCGACTTCGCGAACTCGGCGGCCGAGCCGTGCCACGGCCGCAGGACGTGGCTGGCTCGGCCGCCGACCGCCGCCATCAACGGGCTCGTGCAGTCGCACACGACGGTCTCCGCGCCGACCGCATCCTTGATCGCATCGTAGATCAGGGCCTGACCTTCGAACGGGACCGTCACGAACACGACCGTCTTGCCTGGAACCGAGTCGGCGTTCACGACGCCGTCGATCGTCGCGCTGGCGCCCAGGATCCCCTTCGCCTCCTTGACGCTCGCGGCCGCTTTCTCCGCGGACCGCGATCCGATCGTCACGTGGTGTCCGGCCTTCGCCAGTCGCAGCGCGAGCCCGAACCCTTCGGCCCCCGTCCCCCCGACGATCGCGACGTCCATGGCGGCACAGCGTAGCGGCTAGCCTTGCCGCGCCGTGGCGACCGTGACGAGCGTGATCGAGCTCCTCGTCGGGCTGGCATGCCTCGGCATGGGCGCGGCGATCTGGCCGCGGAAGCGAGTCGTCGCCGTGATCCTGGCGGCAGCCGGCCTCGCCGCCGTTGCGCACGCGCTGATCGAACTGCTCTAGAGGATCCCTCGGTCCTCGAACGCCGCCCAGGCGACGTTCGCCGCCGAGGTGCCCCCGAGCGATCGCGCCGCGTCCACGACCTCGAGCGCCGCATCACGGAACGTGGTCGACGGGTTGAAGTGGTACTGGGCGGTGAGCACGATCGTGTCTGCCGTCGTGCGTCCGAGGGCCGTGTGGATGTCCCACAACGCCCGCGACCAGATCTGCCCGTTCGTGGTGGATCCGGCCGGTCTGGTCGTCGACCGTAAGATCCGTGTCGACACGTCGCAGACAGTGGGGAACGTCGACGGTGTACGAGATCGAGTCCCAGTCCGCGATGCACGTCACGCCGTAGCCGCCCGAGACGGGCTGGCTCATCGTGGCCGCCCAGTAGTCGCCGAAGCCCTCTCCGATCGACCCGGCGTCGTGCCCGACGCCGAACCCCGGCGACTCAGCCTCTTGGATCGCGTGGCCGTATTCGTGCCAGATCACCTCGAGGTCCTCGGCGTCGTCGACACCGCCCTTCCCGAGCCGGATCAGGTCCTTCGTCGGATCGAAGTAGCTGTTGTCGATACCGTACTGGTTCACCTTGACGGTGATGCCGTCGGACTGGATGTCCGTGAACCCGAGACGCTGGATGTATTCCTGGGCGCGGGTGATCCCGTAGTACGCCATCACCTGCTCGAAGCGCTCGTCGTGCCGATCGTACAGGAACCGCCGGTCGGGCTCGAACGCCCGGCCGCCGGAGCCGCGGACGGTGACGAAGTCGCCCTGCAGGTTGCCGCTGTTGTCGAGATGATGCAGCCCGGCGATCATGTAGGCCGGCTGGAGGGCCGCGTAATCGGCGTCCTTCCGGTCGGTGAGCGACTGATCGTGGAGCGTCACGACCGGGTTCGGCAGGAAGATGCGACCGGCCGGGGCCGGCACGGTCGCGGCACCCACGTGGGTTGGAACGAGGGCGAGCACGGCCGTGGAGACGACCACGGATAGAAACGCGCGACGGAACATCGATCCCCTCCCCAGGTTCGACTTCGAGCCTCCGAGCCTACCCGTCGTCCCCCGGAGCCTCTACGGCCGGATGGCTAACGTCGTTCCGACGTCGAACGGTGGCTACCTTGGGCGGTACTCGCCGAACACGTCGCGCAACGCGTCGGAGACCTCGCCAAGGGTCGCGCGAGCGCGGAGGGCTTCCTTCATCGGCGGCAGGAGGTTCTCCGTGCTGCGCGCCGCCCGTGCCACGGCCGCGAGACCCGCGCGGACCGCAGCGTCGTCGCGAGACGCCCGGAGCGTGCGTAGGCGCTCGATCTGACGGGCGACCTCGTCGTCCCCGATCTGCTGGAGCTCGGGGGAGGTCGTCTCATCTCCTTGGAACCGGTTGAGCCCGACCACCACCCGCTCCCCCCGTTCGATCGAGCGCTGGATTCGGAACGCCGCCTCGTGGATCTCGTCCTGGTAGAAACCCGCCTCGATCGCCGCGACGGCCCCGCCCATCGCGTCGACCTTCTCCAGATACTCCCCCGCGGCCCGCTCGAGGTCGTCGGTGAGCGACTCGACGAAGTACGACCCCCCGAGCGGATCCGCGACCTCCGAGATCCCGGTCTCGTAGCCGATCACCTGCTGGGTCCGGAGGGCGATCGTGGCCGAGCGCTCCGTCGGCAGCGCCAAGGCCTCGTCGAACGCGTTCGTGTGGAGCGATTGGGTGCCGCCGAGCACGGCGGACAATGCCTCGAGCGCGGTTCGAACGATGTTGTTCTCGGGTTGTTGGGCGGTGAGCGTGGCCCCGCCGGTCTGCGTGTGGAACCGCAGCGTCATCGAACGCTCGTCCCTCGCGCCGAACCGGTCCCGCATGATCCGAGCCCACAAGCGCCGCGCGGCGCGGAACTTCGCGACCTCCTCGAAGAAGTTCATGTGGCACGCGAAGAAGAACGAGAGCCGCGGCGCGAAGTCATCGACGCTCAGTCCGGCGTCGAGCGCGGCCTGCACGTACGCGATCCCATCGGCGAGCGTGAAGGCGATCTCCTGCGCGGCCGTCGCCCCGGCCTCCCGCATGTGATAGCCGCTGATCGAGATCGTGTTCCAACGGGGGACCCGCTCGTTGCAGTAGGAGAACAGGTCCGTGATCAGGCGCATCGAGGGCCCCGGCGGGTAGATGTACGTGCCGCGCGCCGCGTACTCCTTCAGCACGTCGTTCTGGACGGTCCCGGCGAGGTCCGTGGCCGGGACGCCTTGCTCCTCGGCAACGAGCTCGTAGAGCACGAGGAGGATCGGCGCGGTCGCGTTGATCGTCATCGACGTCGAGACCCGGGCGAGCGGGATCTCGGCGAAGAGCCGCTCCATGTCCTCGACCGAGTCGATCGCGACGCCGGTCCGGCCGACCTCACCCTCGGCGCGCGGGTGGTCCGAGTCGAGGCCCATCTGGGTCGGCAGATCGAACGCGACCGATAGGCCCGTCTGGCCGTGCTCCAGCAGGTAGCGGAAGCGGCGGTTCGTGTCCTCGGCGGCCCCCAGGCCGGCGTACTGGCGCATCGTCCAGAGACGTCCGCGGTACATCGATGGATACGGACCACGCGTGAACGGGAATGCGCCCGGGTCGCCCAGGCGGTCGTCGGGATCCCATCCGTCGAGGTCCCGCGGCTCGTACAACGCTCGGAGCTCGATCCCCGAGTCCGTGACGCGGCGTTCGTCCCCCATCCGGTTCACCCCTCGTGGAGGAACCCCAGCAGCTCCAGGTCTCCCCGAGCGGACGCGAGCGCGACCTCGTCGGGCGCGCGGACTCGGTGCCGATGCACGCCACCGGTCAGCGACGAGAGCGGTTGGGTGTCGGAGGTGTGCAGCACCTCCGCGTATCGATCGACGTCGCGGCGCGAGGAGATCATGAGGTCGGCCCGGACCTCACCATAGAGCGGATGTTCGATCACGACGTCGTGCACGGTGATGCCGTGCGCGACGAACGTCTCGAGCTCCTTCCGCGATCCCTCGCGGTCATGGGCGCAGGTCAGGACGGCGAAGACGCCGGTCGTGGGATCCCCGTCCCAGTGGTATCCCTGCGGGCTGCCGCCGATCGGTTCGCCCGCCGCCCGCAGGATCGCCATGTCGTTCACGATCGCCTGCCGAGAGACGCCAAGCGACACCGAGAGCTCGGATCCGGTGATCGCCCGATGAGCCTCGCGCAACAGCTCGACGATCCGTTCCCGACGGCCCGACCCGTTCGTCTCCGACATCCGCCGGAGCCTACCCAACCGCCCGTTCGGGTAGCGTGGAAACCATGGACATCGTGGATCCGCGGATCGAGGCGTACATGGCAGAACGACTCCAGCGCTTCGACGAGCCGGTGTTGCTGGAGATGGAGGCCGAGGGCAGCCGACGGGGCTTCCCGATCGTGGGTCGGAACGTCGGCGTAACCCTGGAGGTGGCGGCGCGGTCGATCGGAGCGCGCCGCGTGATGGAGCTCGGATCCGGATTCGGGTACTCGGCGTACTGGTTCGCGCGAGCCGTCGGACCCGGAGGCGAGGTGCGTTGCACCGACGGCGATCCGGCGAATGCCGAGGCCGGCGCGAGCTTCCTCGCTCGCGCCGGCCTCGGCGACCGCGTGACGTATCACGTGGGCGACGCCGTCGAGCAGCTCTCGCTGCTCGACGGCCCCTTCGACGTCGTCTTCTGTGACATCGACAAGACGGGGTACCCCGACGCCTGGCGAGCGGCCTCCGAGCGGATCCGGGTCGGCGGGCTCTATCTCTGCGACAACACGCTCGGCTACGGATCGGGAACCGTGTTCGACGACGGCGACGGCCCGGAGGCGATCCGGGAGCACAACCGGCTGATCAGCGAGGACGAGCGCTTCATCTCCACGATCGTGCCGACCCGCGAAGGTGTGCTCGTTGCGATCCGGGTCTCCTGAGCCCTCACGGAACGCTTCGGAGTAGACTCCGCCGGGCTCGCTGGACCGCCCGGCCAACGACCTTCGACCGTGACGCGATAGCCTGGAAGGGAACGTCCCTGGGCCGAACGAGGAGCGACCGCGGCGTGGCGATCAGATCGAGGAAGTCCAAGAGCGACTACGGCTCGATCTACCGGGGCCACGAAGGCCAGTGGTCGTGGATCCTGCACCGCATCACCGGGGTCGCCGTCATCCTGTTCCTGTTCGCGCACGTCGTGGACACGGCCGCCGTCGGCTGGGGCCCCGAGGCGTACGACCGGATCACGGCCGCGTACGACAACCCGATCGTCCGGTTACTCGAGCTCGGTCTGGTGGTCGCGGTGCTCTACCACTCGCTGAACGGCCTCAAGATCACCCTGATCGACTTCTTCCCTCGGCTGGTGTCCCGGATACGGCCGATCTCGATCGCGTTCACCGCGGTGTTCGTCCTGACGTTGATCCCGACCGCCTGGATCATGCTCGGTCAGGCCTGGGACCTCGCGCGGAGGTGACCATGGCGACCACCACGTCTCCTCGCCCGGCCGCTCCCCCCGACGCGCGCGAGCAAGCCCTCGGACGTGGACGGCCCGTCGGTGGCTTCGAGCTCTGGACCTGGGTCTTCATGCGGATCAGCGGGCTCTTACTGCTGGTCCTCGCCGTCGGGCACACGCTGATCATGCATCTGCCCGCCGGTGGGGTCGATCGGATCAACTTCGGCTTCGTCGCCGTCCGCTGGCAGAGCCCGTTCTGGCGGACGTGGGACTGGATGTTGCTGATGCTCGCGCTGCTGCACGGGATCAACGGACTGCGCAACATCACGCTCGACTACGTGCATCCCCCCGGGTGGCGCTTCGCGCTCACGATGGCGTACTACGTGATCGGGTTCACGCTGATGGTCCTCGGGACGGTCATCGTCGTGACGTTCGATCCGACGCGGTGGGGGCCCGTCGGATGACCACGACGCATACGTACGACGCGCTGGTGGTCGGCGCCGGCGGTGCCGGGCTGCGCGCGGCGATCGAGCTCTCGGAGCGATGCAGGACCGTCGTGATCTCCAAGCTGTATCCGACCCGCTCGCACACCGGAGCGGCGCAGGGGGGTGTCTGCGCGGCGCTCGGCAACGTAGAGGAGGACTCGCCCGAGTGGCACGCGTTCGACACCGTGAAAGGTGGCGACTACCTCGTCGATCAACCGGCGGCGCTCCTGATGACCGAGGAAGCCGTGGAGGCGATCTACCAGCTGGAGCGCTGGGGCCTTCCCTTCAACCGGACCCCCGACGGGCGCATCGACCAGCGACGGTTCGGTGGACACACCCGTAACCACGGGGAGGCGCCGGTCAAGCGCGCGTGCTACGCGGCGGACCGCACCGGGCACATGATCCTGCAGACGCTGTACCAGCAGTGCGTCAAGCGCGACGTTCGCTTCTTCAACGAGTTCTATTGCCTGGATCTGCTGCGCGACGACGCCGGAACGACCGCGGGGATCGTCGCGTACGAGCTCGCGACCGGAGAGCTCCACGTCTTCCGCGCGAAGGCGGTGTTGTTCGCCACGGGCGGCTACGGGCGGATGTTCCGCGTCACGTCCAACGCGCACGCGCTCACCGGCGACGGACCGGCCGTGGTCTGGCGGCGCGGCATCCCGCTGGAGGACATGGAGATGTTCCAGTTCCATCCGACCGGCCTCGCCAGGCTGGGCGTGCTGCTGTCCGAGGCCGCGCGGGGGGAAGGCGGCATCGTCCTCAACAGCGAGGGCGAACGATTCATGGAGCGGTACGCGCCCACGATCAAGGACCTGGCGCCGCGCGACATGGTCTCGCGAGCGATCTACCAGGAGATCAAGGAAGGACGCGGCGGCGGTCCCACCGGGGACTGGGTGTACCTGGACATCTCCCACCTGGATCCGAAGGTGATCGAGGAGAAGCTGCCCGACATCACCGAGTTCGCCAGGATCTATCTGAAGGTAGAACCGATGAACGAGCCGGTCCCGATCCAGCCCACCGCGCACTACGCGATGGGAGGGATCCCCACCGACACCGACGGACGGGTCGTGGTGGGTGGGGACGAGTCCGTCGTGCCCGGCCTCTACGCCGCAGGCGAGTGCGCGTGCGTCTCCGTCCACGGAGCCAATCGACTGGGAACGAACTCCCTCCTGGACCTCGTCGTGTTCGGGCGACGGGCCGGGGACGATGCGGCGAGGTACATCGGCGAAGCCGGTCTGGCCATGGCTCCCGAGCACCCCGAACGGCCCACGCTGGAGCTGCTCGACGGCATCTTGGGACGGACGACGGGCGACAACGCCGGCGAGATCCGCCAGGAGCTCCAGGACAACATGTTCGATCTCGCGTTCGTCGTTCGCTCCGACGAGAGCCTCACCAAGATGCAACAGATCCTCGCGAGCCTGCGCGAGCGCTACGAGCGGGTCGCGATCACGGACAAGGGAGGTCTCTACAACACCGACCTGATGGAAACCGTGGAGCTGGGGTACCTGCTGGATTGCGCCGACGCGCTCGTCGCCGGAGCGCTGGTTCGCACGGAGAGCCGCGGCGCCCATTTCCGCGAGGACCATCCGCTCCGCGACGACGCCAACTGGCTCAAGCACACCCTCGCCACGCGCGAGCAGGACGGCACGATCCGTATCGAGTACAAGCCCGTCAAGATGGGCCCGTACGTCCCGATGGAGCGCAAATACTGATGGTGACCGCCGCGGACGTCCTCGATGCGTCGGACCGGGAACGCCCCGCGACGGAGACGATCCCGCTCACGGTCCGCGTCCGCCGTTTCAACCCCGAGGTCTCCGAGGACTCCTGGTGGGACGAATGGACGGTCCGGTGCGATCCGCTCGAGCGCCTGGTCGAGGTTCTGCACCAGATCAAATGGCATCACGACGGGACCCTCAGCTTCCGGCGATCCTGTGCGCACGGGATCTGCGGCTCCGACGCGATGCTGATCAACGGCCGGAACCAGCTCGCGTGCAAAGTCCTCGCGCAAGACGTCGCGCCGCGGGTCACGATCGAGCCCATCCGCGGCCTGGCCGTCCTGAAGGACCTGATCGTCGACATGGAGCCCTTCATGGACGGCTACCGATCGATCCTCCCCTACCTCGTGAACGACTCGGGCGAGCCGGAGAAGGAACGCCGGCAATCCCCGGAGGACCGTCACCGGTACGACGACACGACCAAGTGCATCCTCTGCGCAGCGTGCACCACATCCTGCCCGGTGTTCTGGGGGGATGCGGGCTACGTCGGGCCGGCCGCGATCGTGAACGCGCACCGGTTCATCTTCGATTCTCGAGACGAGGGCGGCCGGGAGCGGATGAAGATCCTGTCGGAGAAGACCGGCGTCTTCCGGTGCCGGACGACCTTCAACTGCACGGACGCGTGCCCGCGGGGCATCGAGGTCACGAAGGCGATCCAAGAGGTGAAGCGCGAGATCCTCTTCGAGCGCTTCTGAATCACGTCCCTACGAGATCGTGATCCTCCTCGCCGGCGACCAGCCACTCCGCGCCCCGTTCGAGATCCGGTGCACACGGGAACGGAACCACCACGTGCCGCCGCTTGCGCGGTGCGTGAACCGGGCGACCAAGGCCGTGACGCCGGTCTTCCAGGCTCTCCACGCGCCGGCACCCTTCCGTCTCTGGATGTCGAAAGCGAGACCCGTCTGTTTCGCGGTCGCGAGCCTGATCGTGAATGTCGTCGAGGTGGTGCCGGTGATCGGCGATACACGGATCGGGACCCGGATGATCCCAACCATGGATGGGTGGACCGCGCAATGGTACGGATAGGTTCCGGCACCCCTGAGCACGACCGGAGTCGAGGTCTGGCCCGGGAGGAGGGACCCGGTGTTCCAAAGTTTGAGTGGACCGTTCTGGGTCGATGTGTGGTGCGTGGTGCCGCCGCTGTCGTAGTGCCATGTGATCGCCGTACCCTCAGCGACGGCGAGCTTCGACGGCGTGAACATGAAGTCCTGGATCTTCACCTGCACGGCTGCCTGCGCGGGCAGCCCGGTCAACCCAAGCGACGCGATCACGGCGGCGGCGACGAACGCTCGACGCATGGCTGCCCCTTTCTCCCAGAGGAACGAAGTACTACGGGCGACCAGACCCCTCGGTTCATCGGGTAGCGTCGCCATCGATGACACACGAGGTGGTCCTGATCCCCGGCGACGGGATCGGCCCGGAGGTCGCCGCCGCGACCCGGATGGTCCTCGACGCCACCGGGGTCGACATCGGGTGGGAGGAGCGACCGGCGGGCGCCGGCGCGCTCGAGTCGGATGGCGCCCTGCTTCCCGCGAGTACCTTGGAGGCGATCCGGCGATGCCGCACCGCGATCAAAGGACCCATCACCACACCCGTCGGCGAGGGCTTCCGGAGCGTCAACGTTGCCCTTCGGCAGGACCTGGACCTGTTCGCGGCCGTTCGGCCGGCGCGATCGATCCCCGGCGTTCGCACCAGGTACCGTGATGTCGACCTCGTCATCATCCGCGAGAACACGGAGGACCTCTATCGCGGGATCGAGTTCGAACGAGGAACACCCGATGCGACCGCCCTCCGCATGAAGCTCCGGGAGCTGGGCGGCTTCGATATCCCCGAGAACGCGGGGATCACCCTGAAGCCCATCAGCGTCTCCGGCGCGAGGCGGATCGTCCGCTTCGCGTTCGAGTACGTGCGCGCCAACCGCAGACGGAAGGTCACGGTCGGCCACAAGGCGAACGTGATGAAGTACTCCGACGGCATCTTCCTGGAGACCGCGCGG
>DATAEV010000221.1:0-3076 GCA_036257875.1 Actinomycetota bacterium
GTTGATGATCGAACAGCCGCTTCATCACGAGGACCTCGTGGAGCACGCGAAGCTCCAGGCGCAGATCCGCACGGATCTGTGCCTGGACGAGTCGATCCGGTCGGCGGCCGATGCGGCCGCCGCCCTCGAGGTCGGCGCGTGCCGCATCGTCAACATCAAGCAAGGTCGCGTCGGGGGCGTCCTCGAAGCTCGCGCCGTCCACGACGTCTGTCTTCGCGCCGGCGTCCCGGTGTGGTGCGGCGGGATGCTCGAGACGGGGATCGGCCGGGCCACCAATCTCGCGCTCGCCGCGATGCCGGGGTTCACCCTGCCCAACGACACGAGCGCCTCGGCCCGGTACTTCCCGGAGGACCTGACCGAGCCGTTCGTGCTTGACGGCAACGGCACGATGCGGGTGCCCGACGGCCCGGGCATCGGCGTGGTGCCGTTCCCCGAACGGCTGGAGGCGTGCACGCTCCGCCGTGAGGTGCTCGAGGCCTAGCCCGCCGGTTCCTCGCGGAGGGAACCGATGGCCACTACGCTTGCCGCCGTGCGCGGCCGATACCTCGGCGCGACCGAACGCCAAAGGCCGAAGCCAACGGAAGGAACCCCGCACCGTGAGCGACCAACCCCCGACGGACGATGTGACCGGCCCGCCCGAGGATGCGCGGCCGGGCGACACCTGGAGCCTCGACCCGCCACCGCGAGCCGATTCGTCTTTCGCTGCCCCCCCGGAGGGCGTCCTGCCGATCAGCATGGCGGAGGTGACCGAGGGAGGCGAGGCCCCGTCCGCCGCACCCCGTCGCGGGCTCAAGATCGCAGGCATCGCCCTCGCCGCGGTCCTGGTGCTGGCCGGCGCCGCCGGTGCCGCGGGATTCATGCTGCTTCGCGGCAGCGGCGAAGCGATCCTGGACAAGATCCCCGCGAGCGCCGACGTCGTCATGACGGCGAACCTCGATCCAGCCGCCAGCCAGAAGATGAACCTCCTCCGCATGGCGTCGAAGTTCCCCGCTCTCGCGGGCCAGGACGGGATACCGCAACGGCTGAACGAGACCCTCGATGACCTGCTCCGGGATGTCGGGATGACCCACGACGACGTCCGGTGGGTGGGGTCGGAGGTCGGCCTCTACGTGGACGTGACGAGCGCGCAGGAGACCTCCTACGCCGCCCTGATCGCGACGGATGACGAGGACGCCGCCGCCGCCTCGTTGCAGAAGTTCCGAGCGGGGCTCGAGAGCCAGGGCGCCAGCTTCAACGTCTCCGATCACGACGGCGTCGAGATCACCGTCTCGGCGTCGCCCGAACATCCGTCGTTCGCGATCGTCGACGGCGTGGTCGTCCTGGGATCGGACGAGGGAGCGGTCTCGGCGGTCATCGACACGGCGCATGGTAGGCCCGCGATCGCGGACGACCCTGCCTTCCAGCGCGTCAGCGGCGCGCTTCCGCAATCGCGGCTCGGCATCGCCTTCGTCAACACCGGTCAGCTCCTCGGTACGTTCGGCGACGTCCTGGGTGCTGCGGGCCTGACGACCGGCGTGACGAGCCTGGATGCGCTCGACGGCGCGGGGATCTCCGTCTCTGCGGAGCCCGACGGGCTGGCCCTCGACACCGTGATGATGTACGACGACGCCAAGCTCTCCGACGTCCAGCGGCGAACACTGTCGGCCGCCGACCATCCGAACCGGCTCATCGACCTGATCCCCGACGACGCGCTCGGCATGTACGCGGTCGAGCACCTCGACGCCGCGATCACCGATCAGGTCGACCGCATCTCGTCGAGCGATCCGCAAGCGGACGAAGAGTTCAAGCGGCTGGGCCTCACGGGGCCGGGGGGGCTGCTGTTCCAGCTGACCGGCGATGTCGCTGCCGCGGCGAGCCCGGAGGCAGGACCGATCCCGGTCGGCGGGGTCCTGATGTTCGGCACGAAGGATCCCGACGCAACGTCGAAGTGGCTCGACACCACGTTGCAGAGCCTGCCGTTAGGCGCCGGCGGTGCGTCGTGCTCCTTCGAGGGCACGTGCCGGGTCAGCCGGGAGTCGGTTCGTTGGGTCACGGAGGAATACAGCGGGATCCCGGTCACGTATGCCTCGGACGCCGCCCTCCCGGTGGCGTACGCGGTGATCGGAGACGTGGCCGTTCTCGGCTCCTCGCGTTCCCAGGTCGAGTACGTGATCGACGTCCAGCGGGGCGGGGGAGCGATCTCCGGGGACCCCCGGTTCACCTCGGCCACGGCGAGCGTTCCGACGGATGACGGCGTCCTGTACCTCGACGTGCCCGCCATCGTCGCCGTCGTCCGCGGTCAGTTCCCGCCGGCCGAGGCTGCTTCCTTCGACAACCAGGTCGGCGAAGCCTTGAAGCCGATCGAGGCGGTGGTCGCCGGGACCAAGAACGAGCCGGACCTCCAGCGGACGCGCCTGTTCATCCGGATCCCTTGATGAAAACCGACAAAGTTCCCGCCTCGGCTTGACGGCGAGCGGCTCCCCGGGGTACAAATCACGCGAGAGGTCGTTGGAGCCTTCGGGTTTCGGCGGCCTCTCACTTTTCGTTCCCCCTCCCTCAACGCTTGAGCGGCGCTCGTGCGTGCGCGACGATACGCGCGCGGCCTTCCCCCGCGCCCAGGAGCCCATGAAGAAGCGTGTCGTTCGAGCCGAGGAGTTCGAGGTCGTGGACGAGCTCGGTCACGTCCGGATGCGGATCGGGCTGTCCGCGGACGAACACCCGTTCCTCTCGATGCTGGATGCCGACGGGAGCGTCCGAGCCCGGTTCGGCGTCCAGGCGGACGGAGCGGCCGGCCTGGCCATCGCCGACGACAACGGCAAGGTCCGCGCGACCTTCGGGCTGTCCTCCGATGGCTCGGCGTCGCTGGCGTTCGGCGACAAGAACGGGAGGATCCGGGCGAAGTTCGGGCTCGGATCGGATGCCTCGCCCACGATGGGGGTCGATGTCCAGGACGGCGAGCTGGAGCACCGACACAAGCTTGCCGAGCAGGGAACCCCCACGATGGGTCTGTACGACCAACGAGGGAAGGTTCGCGTGCGCCTCGGCCTCGCCGCGGGCGGCGCGCCCGTGCTCAGGCTGCTGGACGCCGACGGGACGG
>DATAEV010000224.1:0-1765 GCA_036257875.1 Actinomycetota bacterium
CGGACGGCCCCAGCGCGAGAACGACCAACGACCGATGAACGTCGTCGTGACGACCGAGCACGGCCACGTGAGCATGCTCGTCGATGCCGTGAGCGATGTGCTCGAGGTGGACGACGATGCGTTCGAGCCGCCGCCGTCGACGCTTCGAGGGCCCGGCCGGGACCTGATCCTTGGCGCGTACAAGCTCGACGGCGGGCTCCTCCTGGAGCTTGACCTGGATGCGGCGATCGGAACCACGAACCCCTCGGGGATCGATGCGGAGGTGGACGACCGATGAGGTTTGGACGGAAGAAGGGTCGCGACGCGAGCTCGGGGCAGCAGGCCTCTCAACGCACGAAACGGTTCCGGTGGACCGTCAGCCGGAAGATCATGGCGCTCGGACTCGCGGGCCTGTGCGCGGCGCTCGCGGTGATGCTGGTTCAACGAGTGGCGATCCGGTCGCTCGCGGCAGCGAGCGACCGGACGGCGGCGACCGCTGCAGCCGTTCGAGCGGGCATGCAGGCAGACATGATGCAGGACGCGATCCGCGGCGACGTCTACCTCGGGATGCTCGCCGGAGGTCCGGAACCGAGACTCGACGCCACGACGATCGAACGAGACGGTCAGACCCTGCTGGGCAGCCTCGCGGCCGCGCAGGCACAGCTGAAAGATGACCCCGACATCGTCGCGCGGTTCCGGGTCGTGGTCCCGGTCGCGAAGACCTACGTCGATGGCGCGAAACAGCTCGCGCTCCTGACCGGGACGGATCGTTCGTCGGCGCTCGCGCAACGCGCCTCGTTCGAGGCGTCGTCACAGGACCTCCGGTCGATGTTGAGCGACCTCACGGACGTCATCCAGGCCCGAGCCTCACAAGCCGCGAGCGATGCGAACGCCGTCGCGGAGCGCGTACAGGGCATGCAGATCTGGTTCACGATCGCGGTCTTCGCGGGATTCTTCTACGCGGCCCGGCTCGTCTCGCGCGGCATCACGAAGCCGCTCGCCGAATGTGTCGTCGGGCTCGAGTCGCTGGCCCAGGCGGACCTGACGAGCGAGGTCCGCGTGACCGGATCCGATGAGGTCGCCCAGCTTGGAGCCTCGTTCAACAGAGCAGTCGGCGACCTCTCCACCGTGGTCCGGCGCATCCGCGAGTCCGCATGGACGCTCGCTTCTTCGTCGGAAGAGCTGTCCGTCACGAGCACGCAGATGGGCGCTTCCGCCGAGGAGACGTCCGCCCAGGCGAACGCGGTGTCGGCCGCGGCGGAGCAGGTCTCGGCCAACGTGAACACGGTGGCGGCCTCTGCCGAAGAGATGTCGGCGTCCATCCGCGAGATCGCCTCGTCGGCTCACGAAGCCGCGGATGTCGCCGCTGAGGCCGTCACCGCCGCGGGATCGACCAATGCGACCGTGCGTCAGCTCGGGGATTCGTCGGCCGAGATCGGCGAGGTGATCAAGGTGATCACCTCGATCGCCGAGCAGACGAACCTGCTGGCCCTCAATGCGACGATCGAGGCCGCCCGAGCAGGCGATGCCGGCAAGGGGTTCGCCGTCGTCGCGAACGAGGTCAAGGAGCTCGCGAAGGGGACGGCTGCCGCGACCGAGGAGATCGGCCAGAAGGTCATCGCGATCCAAGGCGACGCCCATGCGGCGATGGCCGCGATCAACCACATCTCCGAGGTCATCACGCGGATCAACGACATCCAGGGAACGATCGCGTCCGCGGTCGAGCAGCAGACCGCGACGACGAACGAGATCACGCGGCACGTCACCGAGGCGGCCACGGGCGCGG
>DATAEV010000315.1:0-3084 GCA_036257875.1 Actinomycetota bacterium
CCCTGCGCCAAGAGCCCGAGGATCTCGCGCTCGCGGTCGGTGAGGTCGCCGAGCAGCGCCATCGCGTCGCGTTGCTCTTCGCGTTGACGGGCGACCTGGGCGAGCAGCCGTGTCAGGGTCGCGGGGTCGATCAGGACCTCTCCGTCGGCGGCGGCCTTCGCGGCGGCGAGGATCTCGACGGCGGCCTCGTCCTTCGACAGGAATCCCGACGCGCCGGCCTCGACCGCTTCCACCAGCAGGCGCTCATCATCGTGCGCCGTCATGATCACGACGTTCGTCGACGGGGACGCCTCTTTGATCCGGCGCGTCGCGTCGATCCCGCTCATGCCGTCGCCTTTGAAGACGATGTCCATCAGCACCACGTTCGGGAGGTGCTCCTCCGCGAGCCGGATCGCCTGCTCCGGCGTGTGGACGGGCGGCGCGATGAGCAAGAGCTCCTCGTCGAGACCGACGACGGTCGCCAGGGCATCGGTCAGCAGCTTGTGGTCGTCACAGATCAACAAGGAGACGATGCGGTTCGTCGCGCTCACCTTGGCCTCCGGGGCAGCCGGATGCGCAGGATGCTACCCCCTTGGGGGGCAACCTCCAGCGTTACGTCGCCACCGTGCTCGCTAACGATGCCCCGGCAGATGAACAAGCCGAGCCCGCTCCCCGCGACGTCCTCGTACCCGGCGGGCCGCCATCGCGTGAACCGCTCGAACACCTGATCTCGCCGTTCGGCGGGCACGCCTGGGCCGGCGTCGACGATCTCGATCTGCGAGGGTCCTCGATCGGTGCCCATGACGGAGATCCGGATCGCGGAACCCTCCGGCGAGAACTTCGCCGCGTTATCGATCCCTTGGCGGACCGCTTCGGCGAGCCACCGGATATCGACGTCCGCCTCGACCCGCTGGGGGTCATCGACCGTCACGGGGTGTCCGCGCGTCTCCGCGTCGGCGAGGGCCAGCTGCACGACCGCCGCCAGTTCGTTCCCCGCCGGGTGCAGATCGAGAGCGCGAGCGTCGACCTTCAGCGCCACCGACATCTGATGGACCACGCCGAGGATGTGTTCCGCTTCCAGGTCGATCAGCCCCACGAACTCCTTGCGCTGGGGGTCGGACAAACGGTCGTAGTTCGCGATCGTCGACGCCGCGATGCTCTTCACCGAGGAGACCGGGCCCCGGAGGTCGTGGGCGATCACGCTCGCGATCTCGGCCCTGCCTCCCAAGACCTCCTCGGCACGGTCCGATGCTCGCCGCATCCGCGACGTCTCGGTCCGTTGCGCGGACAGGAGCGCCGCGAACGCGATCGCCGGCACGACCAGCTGGAGGATGTCGGCCCACTGGACGTAGGCGAGTCCCTCGGTCGGCGAACGGATGGCGCTCAGGGGGAGGGCGACGGCGGCGGCGAACGCCACGCCGATCCACGGATGGGGCGGGTCACGTCGACGGAACAGCTCCCGCCATGCGGCAACCAGGAGCACGACGGCGGCGGCGATGCCCAGCACCCAGCCGAGCGTCGCGGGCTCGGCCGTGGCCCGGACCCGGAAGAGGTCCCCGGGCTCCGGGATCCGCCGGTACCAACCGACGAGGAGCCGATCGATGAGGAGAACGATGCCGGCCACGACGAGCGCCGCGAGCCACCCCCGGATCGGTCGATGGCCACGTCGATCCCACCAGGGCACGCCGAGGATGAAACAGATCCCGGCGATGAGCCAGCCGAACTGGAACGCGTAGACCGGCGCCAGGCCCGAGAACGACCGCAACGGCTCGTAGTGGACCGTGGTCGTCCCGATCGTGAAGGCATAGGCGACATCTTGGCCGTAGTGGATCGGCCACCAGACGCCGAACGCGAGCGACTGCGCAGCGATCACGGCGAACCCGATCGTCAGGAACAGCGCGTGGGGGTCTCGGGCGCTGCGATAGCGCGCCCCGGCGAGCGCCGCGACGGCGAGCGCCAACGAAGCCGCGGCCGCCGACACCGCAACTTGGACGCGCGGGGTGAACCAGGCTTCCGGGACCAAGAGGATGAGACCTGCGACGAAGACGACCGCCGCTGCGATGTGGACCCGTTGGTTCACGCGGCGAGTGTATGGCGGGCCGCGGCGGCGCTCGGGACCTAGGAGTAGGTGTGCTCCTCGTCCGGGAACGCGCCCGTCTCGACGTCGGCGACGAACCCTTCGACGGCCGCCGTGATCGTCTTCCGCAGATCCGTGTACGCCTTCGCGAACTTCGGCACCTTCTCGTTGAGCCCGAGCAGATCGTTGATCACGAGCACCTGCGCGTCCGTTCCGCTTCCCGCACCGATCCCGATCGTGGGGATCTGGAGCTCCTTCGCGATCTCGGCCCCGAGGTCCGCCGGCATCGCTTCGAGCACGATCGAGAAGGCCCCCGCCTTCTCCAGAGCGTGCGCCTGGTCGAGGACCTTCGCCGCCGCCTCGCCTCTTCCCTGGACGCGGTACCCGCCGAGCCCGTAGACGGATTGCGGCGTCAGTCCGACGTGGGCCATCACCGGGATGCCGACGTCGACGAGCCGATGCACAAGATCGAACTGCGCGCCCTCGAGCTTGACCGCGTGGGCGTCTCCCTCCTTGACCAACCGTCCGGCGTTCCTGATCCCGTCCTCGATCGAGGCCTGGAACGACATGAACGGCATGTCGCCGACGACCATCGCCTGCTCAACGCCTCGAGCCACGGCGCGCGTGTGATGGAGCATCTCCTCCATCGTCACCGGAAGCTCGTTCGCGTACCCGAGCACGTTGCGGCCGACGGAGTCACCGACCAGGAGCACCGGGACGCCTGCTCGGTCGAGGATCTGGGCCGTGGGGAAGTCGTAGGCCGTGAGCATCGCCCAGCGCTTGCCCTCGGATTTCCAGGAACGGAGATTATGGATCGTGACGGTCATCTGCTCGCACCTCCTCGGAGTGCACGGCGAACCACGAGGAGTCTATCGCGACCTTCCGCCACGTTCGTATGTCAGTACCGGTGGGTACGGTGCCCCCTGTACGAGCAGGAAACGAGGAGGCGATCAGGATGACCGACACCGTGCAGCACGAACCATGGGCCCAACTCCTCACGTTGGGGGATGCTCGGTTCGGGATCCTGG
>DATAEV010000316.1:0-6044 GCA_036257875.1 Actinomycetota bacterium
GGAGGAGATCGCGGCCTCCACGCGACCGTTGCGCTAGTCGGCATGCTAGGTTGATGCGCCCGCCTGAGCCGTGCCCGATCGGATCGCTGCCCGCGACCTCGCTCGACCGCGGCACCGTCGACCACATGACCTGGGGGACCCCGCAGGGACGGCCTCAGGAACGGAAGGAGTCGCTGTGCTCGCCCGGTTCGGACTCACGGTTTCGCTCGCCACCTTGGTTGCTGCGTCCCTCGTCGGTTCGGCCGCATCCGCCGATCCCGCGCCCGCCACCGGCCGATCGTCCCCGGAACATGCACGTGCCGCCAACGCCAAGTACCCGTGGGCGTCGGGCATCGCCCGCTTCGTTCCCGGTCATGTCGTCGTGGTGTGGAAGGAGAACGCGCCCGGTCAAGCGACGCGGGCGCTGAACGCACGGCTCGGCAAGCGGACGGTCGCCCCGACGTCGGGGCTGAATGTCGACGTCGTCCAGGTCGGCGGCGGGACGTCCGTCCCGGCGACGATCCGCCGCTACCAGCGCTCTCCGTTGGTCCGCTTCGCCGAACCCGACCGGATCGCTAGCGTCGCGGCCATCCCCAACGACCCACTCTTCGCTCAGCAATGGGCACTCAACAACACGGGCCAGTTCCACGAGATGACCGACCAAGGCTTCGGTTCCGGCCAGCAGCGGCACGGCACCGCTGGAGCCGACGTCCAGGCGCCCCAGGCCTGGGACACGCAGACCGTTCACGGACCCGCGGTCGTCGCCGTGATCGACACCGGCGTTGACATCAACCAGCCGGACCTCAAGAACCGGTTGTGGGTGAACCCGGGAGAGATCCCGGGCAATGGCATCGATGACGATCTGAACGGTTTCGTCGACGACGTGAACGGTTGGGACTTCCAGGGGAACGACACGAACCCGACGCCGATCAACACGCTCGACGACTCGCACGGGACGCACGTCGCGGGGATCGTCGCGGCGGAAAGCGACAACAACGTGGGGATCAGCGGTGTCTGTCCGGACTGCACGATCATGGCGCTGCGGATCGGCACGGCGGCGTCCCTCACGCTCGGGAACGAGCTGAAGGCGATCAACTACGCGATCAACAATCACGCCGACGTGATCAACCTGAGCCTCGGTGACCCGGTGTGGTCGAAGGCGGAGCGTGCCGCGATCGCACGGGCGGGCAAGGCCGGCATCCTGGTCGTGGTGGCCGCGGGGAACTCGAGCATGGACAACGACATCCAGTTCTACGAGCAGCCGCAAGGGCAGCCACCGAGCTGGGCTCCGTCGTATCCGGCCAGCTACACCCTCAAGAACATCCTCGCCGTGGCGGCCAGCAACGACCGCGACCAGTACGGCTACGTGTCCCAGTGCCAAAGCCAGCACATCCCGCTATGGCAGTGCGGGTTCACGAGCTGGGGGCACGACTCGGTCGACGTCGCGGCGCCGGGCGTCGACATCCTAAGCACCGTGAAAGCAGGTTTGTCGTTGGGGCATACGTATCCGAATGACGAGTACTTCGATGGGACGTCGATGGCCGCGCCGATGGTCGCCGGGATCGCCGGGCTCGTCCGCTCGGAGCATCCGGCGTATTCGGCCGTACAGATCAAGAACGCGATCATGCATGCCGTCATCCACCCCGCCTCGCTCAAGCTCTACGACGCCTGGGGACCGGAGGCAGGCGTCGGTAAGGCGTTGCTCACCGGCCACTTCACGCGGACGCAAGGCCGGGTGAATGCCCGCCGTGCACTCACGAGCTCGAACGCGAACGCGACACCGCTCACCGACGGCAACATCGACGGTGCCAAGGCCTTCACGTCACCGACGGTTGGCCACGTGTCCTGGCCGGCGGACGCCAACGACGTGTACAAGCGGAAGCTCCAGAAGGGCATCCGCTACCAGGTCGTGCTGAACGGCCCGTCGGGTTCGGACATGGACCTGTGGGTCTGGCGACCGGGGACGACCGAGATCTTCCAGTTCACCCCGGGCTGCTTCGTCAAGGGAGGACGGTGCCCGGCGTTACAGGCGGTCTCGGGCGGAAGGACCGCCGACGAGAAGGTCACCTTCAGGGCACCGAAGACGGGCGTCTTCTACATCCAGGTGAACGGTTGGTACTCGGGCGGACGGTACACGCTGACGTTCAAGAAGGTCTGACGCGAACGGGACGCGGTCATGGCGACGATCGACGATGTTCGGTGTTTGGCACTCAGCCTTCCACGGACCCATGAAGCGCTCGTCCGCGATCGCGTGAAGTTCCGGGTGGGGCGGATCGTCTATCTCGCCTTCTCGCGGGACGAGACCGTGATGGGATTCGCCTTCCCGAAGGAAGAACGCGAAGCGCTCGTTTCGTCCAGACCTTCCGCGTTCCAGATGCCGTCGCCGTCAGACCTGCGGTACAACTGGGTGGACGTTCGGCTCGATGCGATCGACGACATCGAGATGGAGGAGATCGTGATCGACGCCTGGCGGATGGTCGTGCCGAAACGGGTCGCGATCGCGCACCTCGGCGGGTAGATCAGCCGAGGGCTACGGCGCGGCGATGGCGCCTGCGAGTCCGCGGATCCAGTCGTGCACGACGTCTCGCTCCTCCATCGGGCGCTTGGGAGCGTCCTGGACGACCCGCCCGGATCTGGACCGCTGGTAGAAGGGCCGACGCTCCTCGTGGATCGCGCAGGTATTCGTCCCGTTGTAGACGGAGAGGCGCGTCTCGCAACCGTCGGCCCGACAGACGCGACCGGTCGCGTACCTCCTTGAGGTCTTGACGTCGCCCAGGCCACGGCCCTGCATCGCGTTCATCGCCCGATCCTCCCTTCGCTGGTCTCAGCCGGTTGCTACCCCTCTCGCACGGCGGACAAACGAGGATCGTTCGAAGGAGGGCGCAGGGCGCTCGGTACGCCTCACCTGTTCTTCCGCAACGCCTCGACGAGGTCCCACTTCCCCATCTTCGAACGACCGGGGATGTTCCGCCTCTTGGCCTCGTCGTAGAGCTGCTGCCGCGTGCGGTCTTCCAGCGCACGGCCGGGTGTGCCGCCCCGTGCCCGAGCGCGAGCGGCCTGCCGGCCCATGTCCTTCCGAACCGCGGCGGGGAGATGCGCGATCGTCCGTTGCCGCTTCGCCGCCGTCCGTGCCTTCTTGATGTTCCGCTTGGCCGCTGCCGTTTGCTTCCTCGTCGCCAACTCCATCACCTCCTCGTCCGTACGCGGCGTCCGTTTCCCGCTCGGAGGGCGTCGCAAACGCGTCCGTCGTGGCCGGAAGGCGGGATGCGCACGAGGGTTCGCCCGCCACCGGATCGGGTACGACCGGCATGGAGGTGAGCGATCATGACCATCGGGACGACCACTCCCACACGGAGCGCCACCGGGACCGTGATGCGTATCGTGCTGACGCTCGTTGGAGCGGGCACGATGGTCGTCGGCGCCTTCATGCCCTGGGTCCGAGACCTGCTCGGCACGAACCTGAGTTGGAAGGCCTTCTACTCCACGGATCTCGGGCACGCCCACAGCTTCGTCGAGAGCGTGGGGTTCGTGTTCATCGTACTCGCGCTCCTCGGCATCGTCGGACTCGCGGCACGGACGGGCGGGCTCGGGCGACTCGCGGGCGCCCTCGGGATCGCGGGCTTCGTGTTGTTCGCGATCCAAGTGTTCCGCGCGAGCGGCCAGAACATCGAAGGGCTCGACACCAGGATCGAGATCGGCGCGTGGCTCGCGCTGGCGGGATCCGTGATCGTGCTAGTCGCGGGGTTCCTGTCGACGCCGGAGCCGGTCGTGTACGAGACGTAAGAACGAAGGAGACGGCGCAGAGATGCGAAGCACGCGTGTACGCGCGTGCGTCGGTCAGGCGATCGTCGTGGATCTGATCGTCGCGTTCGATCCGTCGACGCTGACGGAGGGGAACAGGCCCATGAGCAGGTCCACCCGGCGGTACGGAAGATCGGCAGGTTCGGCTCCGAGGTCGCCGATCCCGTCGGCGCGCAGCGTCCAGCCTTCGTCGTCGGCGATCAGCTCGATCCGGAGGCGCTGCGAACCCCCCTCAACCGCGCTCGCGAGGAGCTCCGACACCGCGAGGGCGAGGTCCTCCACCTGCTCGGCCGGCACGCGAAGATCGTTGGCCACGGCGGTCACGAATGCACGCAGGGTTACTCCCATGCGTGGGTCCGTCGGAACGTCCACGGCGGCGCCGCTCATCCCGCGACCCTCAGCGGAGGTCGTCGACGGTCAGCACGCGCGCGATCGAGGGCTCGAGCCCGGTCAGGCTGAGGAGCTTCGCCACCGGGGACTCGTCCGGCGCGACGAGCACCAACTCGCCTCCACGCTCTCGAACATGCTTGAGGCAGGCGACGATCGCACCGAGTCCGCTCGAGTCCACGAAGCCGACTCCCGTGAGGTCCAGGGCGACTTGCAACGCTCCGTCCGGGGTCATCTCCCGAACACGCTCGCGGAGTCCGGGCGCGGTCGCGAGGTCGAGCTCGCCGGCAACCGCGAGGACCGTCCACGTCCCCATCGTGCGATCCTCGATCACGAGCTCGATACGAGCCGCCCCTTCCTCGATCGGCACCGAGGTCCCCGCCGAACGCCAACCTAGTATAGGTGGAGCCTGTGGACGACCTCTCGACACCCATCACCGTGAACGTGGCGGCGCGGCCGGATGCGCTCCACATCTTGCGCGTCGTAGCTGCAAGTGCGGCCGCGCTGCTCCAGTTGCCCTTCGACGCCGTTGACGAGGTGCGGATCGCCGTCGATGAGGCGGGGATCCTCTTACTCGATTCATCGCCGGATGCCGATGTCTTGCAGCTCGAGATCACGACGAGCGACGGGTCCTTACTGATCACGTTGAGAACGGACGTCCCCGCGACCGAGTGGCCGCGAGCGAGCGACCGCGAGAGCTGGTCCTGGACGGTGATCCAGGGACTCACCCTGAACCCGCGCTTCGTCTCCGGTGACGACGGAAGGCCGGCGATCCGGTTCCGGACACGATCTCCCATGAAGACGCCGTGAGCGGGGAAGACCGGCCGGCCAGTGACGCGGATGGAGCCCTCGAACTCTTCCGCCGGCTCCCCGATCCTGCTGCCCGAGAGGAGCTCGTCGAGCGCTTCCTGCCGCTCGCCCGTCACCTCGCGCGACGGTTCGCGGGACGCGGAGAGTCCCTCGACGATCTCATCCAGGTCGCCGACCTCGGCCTGCTGAATGCGGTCGATCGATTCGATCCCGATCGTGGGGTCCAGTTCACGACCTTCGCGGCCGTGACGATCACCGGCGAGTTGAAGCGCCATTTCCGCGACCGTGGCTGGTCGATACGCGTTCCTCGGTCGTTGCAAGAGTCGGCGCTGCTCGTTCACGGGACGTTGGAGACACTGTGGCAGGACCTCGGTCGGTCGCCGACCATCACCGAGATCGCCCGACAAGCCGACCTGACGGAGGAAGCGGTGATCGAGGCGATGGATGCGATCCAGGCCTACTCGCCCGCTTCGTTGGACGCCGCCGTCTCCGAGGACGGGACGGCGATGAGCGAAACCGTAGGACACGCAGACCCGTCGTTCGAGATCGCCGAAGGGTGGGCGTCGGTCGCCCCGGCGCTGGAGAAGCTGCCCCTCCGAGAGCGCCGCATCCTGTACCTCCGTTTCTTCAAAGGGATGACCCAGACGGAGATCGCGCAGGAGATCGGGATCTCGCAGATGCACATCTCGCGGTTGATCTCTCAGAGCCTCGAGCGCGTCCGGAGCGAGATCCGAGGAACCGAGGGTCGGGGCCACGACGCGAGCGAACCGGAAGGGAACCGCGGCTAGCTCCGATGCTTCATCACGCGGTCCGGCGTTCCCGGATCCGGCCGCAAGGCTCGCTCGAGCGTTGCGGGAGATGCCGAGATCTCCTTCAGCGCTTCCCCGACGGCGCGCGCGGAGCTGTCTGCTTCGGCGACGTCGCCGAGCGACACGATGCCAACGAGCCGCTCGCCTTTCACGACGGGCAAGCGCCGGATCCGTTCCGCCGCCATGAGCGCGCGCGCCTCCGAGACCTGGGCGTCCGGGCTGATGGTGAAGATCGACCGGCGAGTGGCGACGTCGCCG
>DATAEV010000329.1:0-3078 GCA_036257875.1 Actinomycetota bacterium
ATCTCTTCTTCGCGGGAGACATCGGTCACCCCCTTTCCATCGGTGTCAGGACGCCATGCGCTTCAGGCGTCGCCGTTCTCGTTCGCTCATCCCTCCCCACACCCCGTACCGCTCGTCGCGGCGAAGGGCGTAGTTGAGGCATTCGATGCGAACCGGACAATCGGCGCAGATCCGCTTTGCCTCTCTCGATGAACCCCCCTTCTCGGGGAAGAACACCTCGGGATCGTGTTGCCGACACCGTGCCCGCTCTTGCCATGGGATGTAGTGATGCATGTGGTCCCCGTTCCCTCCCCAGAATCACACGCGTGTGATTCTGGGCCATATGCTCCCCTCTTGGCAAGAGGGAAACTCGAGTTCTCGGACATCTCCACATGCGTCCCCAGAACTATCGAATACATGCCCGGGCGCAGGTGCAAGGGGTTGTGCGAAGTATTTCGATGGTCTATCTCGTTGACCGGTTCGGTCAATCTCCTTGACGGAAACGGTCCTCGGAGGGTGTTCGCTCAGCGATGGCGGCCCTTGCCGTCGCCGTCGCCGCGTGTCGATCATGCCCGTTCACGTTGCGCTGCAACCGTTCGTACGTGGTCGAACGTTCGACAGGCGTTCGGCCGATCGATGTGATCGCGGTGCGGATCTCGGAAGGCTCCATGCGGATCCCCCACCCCGCGCCGGCCATGCGGCTGATCGTTTCTTCCATCAAGGTGCCGCCGAAATCGTTCGCACCGCCGTTCAGCATCGTCTGACACGCTTCGACGCCCATCTTCACCCACGAGACCTGCACGTTGGGGATAACTCCGTCCAGCAGGACCCTCGCGACCGCGTGCATCCGCCGGTTGTCGTCGAAGGAGGGACCGGGTCGCGCCATGCCGGCGAGGTAGATCGGCGCGTTCTGGTGCACGAACGGGAGCGGGACGAACTCGGTGAATCCGCCCGTGTCACGCTGGATCCGCGCGAGCCGACGGATGTGGAAAACCCAATGCGGAGGCGCATCGACGTGCCCGAACATGATCGTCGATGAGCTCCGGATCCCCAGGTCGTGCGCGGTTCGGACGATCTCCTCCCATGCGTCGGCTGGCAGCTTTCCCTTGGTCAGAACCCATCGGACGTCGTCGTCAAGGATCTCGGCAGCGGTCCCCGGGATCGTCCCAAGGCCGTGGCGGCGGCACTCCTGCAGGAATTCGCGGAACGAGATCCCGAGCTTCGTGGCGCCGTTCAGCACCTCCATCGGACTGAACGCGTGGATGTGGATCTCCGGCGCGGCGGCCTTCACGGCGTCGAGCAGGTCGAAGTAGAACGAACCCCGCAGATCGGGGTGGATCCCGCCCTGCATGCACACCTCGGTGCACCCCCACGCGGCGGCCTCCCGGGTGCGCTCGGCCACCTCGGCGAGCGTGAGCGTGTACGACTCCGGGTCGATCTCGCGCTGTGCGAACGCGCAGAATCGGCAACCGACATAGCAGACGTTCGTGAAGTTGATGTTGCGGTTCACGACGTAGGTGACGTCGTCGCCCACCGCGTCGCGCCGCAGGCCGTCGGCCACCGCACACAGGGCCTCCAGGTCGTCCCCGGCCGCCCGGAACAACGCGAGGGCCTCCCGGTCGGTCAGCGGCCGGTGCGCCTCCGCCTTGGCGAGCCCCGAGCGGATCTCGGCGGCGAGTCGGCGCGGGGGCACGCGTTCGGCCTGCCACGCCCGGGTGGGTTCGGGCACGTCGGTCTCGCCGTAGACGACCTCGGCGTCCGCCCGCGGGCCCGCGCCCTGGACCTTCGCGAACGTGAGCTCGGTCGACCGGGGCTTCCAGGCGACCTCGGGGTCCTGCCACCCGATCGGCGCGGCGAGCGTCTCCGCGGCCAGGCCGTCCGAGCCCATCACGGCATCGACGGGAGCGCGCATCTTGCCCGCGAGGAACGGATCGGGTCTGAGCGCGAACTCCGGATAGATCGTGAGCCGCTCCCGGAGCGCGAGCCCGCGCTCGGCCGTGCGGCGGTCGAGCTCCTCGATCGCCGGCCACGGGCGCTCGGGGTTCACGTGGTCCGGCGTGAGCGGGGAGACCCCGCCCCAATCGTCGATCCCCGCGTCCAGCAGTCGGGTCTGCTGCTCGGGGTCGGACAGGTTCGGCGGCGCCTGGAGGTGCATCCGCGGCCCGAAGACGACTCGAGCCGTCGCCACGGTGGCTAGGAACTCCTCGTCGCCCGGCTCGGGCGCGCCGTGCATCGCGGTACCGGGCTTGGCCCGGAAGTTCTGGACGATGACCTCCTGGACGTGCCGGTAGCGCCGATGCAGCTCGCGGATCGCGAGCAGCGACTCGGCGCGCTCGGCGAGGGTTTCGCCGATCCCCACGAGGATGCCCGTCGTGAACGGGATCGCCAGACGCCCGGCATCTTCGATCACGCGGAGCCGGACGGCCGGGAGCTTGTCGGGAGAGCCGAAGTGCGGCCTGCCGCGTTCGGACAGGCGGTTGGAGGAGGTCTCGAGCATCATCCCCATCGAGGGCGCGACCTGCTTGAGCCGCGCCATCTCCTCGTAGGACATGACCCCGGGGTTGAGGTGCGGGAGCAGCCCCGTCTCCTCGATCACGCGGATCGCGACCGCCCGGACGTACTCGAGCGTCGAGCGGTACCCGCGTTCGCCGAGCCACGCGCGAGCCACCGGGTAGCGCTCCTCGGGCCGGTCGCCGAGCGTGAACAGCGCTTCCTTGCACCCGAGACGCCGCCCCGCCTCGGCGAGCGCCACGACCTCATCGGGCGACAGGAACGGCCGTTCCAGCCTGGCGGGCGGCTTGGCGAAGGTGCAGTAATGACAGTGATTGCGGCACAGCATCGTGAGCGGAACGAAGACCTTGCGGGAGTACGTCACGGTGCTGCCGTGTCCCAGCTCGCGCAGGTGCGAGGCGAGGGACATGAGCCGTCGCAGGTCCGGACCGCGCGCCCCGAGCAGCGCCTGGATCTCGTCCACCGACAGCGCCTTGCCAGCGCCTGCGCGGGCGAGCGCGCGCCGAAGCGCGTGCGCGGTCGTGGCCTCGGCCATCCGTTCGCGAGCGTACTACGCTGCCGTGGATGCGGGTGACGGCGCTGGCCGGC
>DATAEV010000330.1:0-3084 GCA_036257875.1 Actinomycetota bacterium
CTCCGGGATCGTCTCGGGTTCGCGCCGCGCGAGCTCCGCCCGAAGCACGTCGCGGAACAAGTTCTGGTACCGGTACCACTCGCGCTGACGATCGAGCGGCACCAGAAGGAGGTTCTGCCGCTCGATCGACTCGAGGGTGCGAGCGGAGCCGGATCGATCCATGACGGCATCGCAGACGGACCCGTTGAGGCGGTCGAGGATCGAGGTTCGGGTGAGGAAGCGCTGCCGCTCTCTGGAGAGCCGACCGAGGACCTCCGAGCGCACGTAATCAACCACGAAGCGGTCGTCTCCTGTGAACCGGATCGGGGGCAACGTGGAACGCCGCTGCTCCTGCAGCGACAGCGCGGCGAGGTACAGGCCAACCGGCCATCCCTCGGTCGCGTCGGCGAGCTCCGCGGCCTCGGCCTTCGTGGCCCGAACGCCCGCGCCTCGGAGTAGTCGGTAGGCCTGGGGCGGGCCCAGGGCGAGGTCCTCGGTGCCGACCTCGATCAATCGACCTTCGGCGCGAAGCCGAGGGAGCCCGATGTTCGGCATCGCTCGGGCCGCGAGGGCCAGGAGCGAACCGTTAGGGACGTAGCCGGCGATCGTGTTGACCGCATCCATGACCATCGGCTCCGCGAGCCGGTCGAGATCGTCGAGGACGAGGACGAACGGTCGGGTCCTCGTGGAGAGCGCCGAGCCCAGGCGCGAGAGGACCCTCCTCGGGCTGCCCCCGGTCGGCGACGCGATGGCCTCGAACACGCGCGGCTCGATCCGCTCGATCCGATCGAGCGCGACGACGACGTGTCCCAGGAAGACAACGGGATCACCGTCGGCCTCGTCCACGGAGACCCATGCGAACGGCCGCCGGTCGCGCTCGGCCCACTCCGCGAGGAGGGTGGTCTTGCCGTACCCCGCGGGCGCCGTGATCGCCACGACGGACGCCGTCTCCGTGGCGCGGAGTCGCTCCACGAGGTCGTTGCGTCGCACGATCCCCGGACGGATCGGAGGACGGAAGAGCTTGGCTTCCGTCACTTCGAACGCGTGCGGCCGGGAGGGGCGCTGCGACCCGCGCTGACGCGCGACCTTGCGGACCGAAGCCTGGCGGACCGCCCCACCCCCCATGAGGGAGACAGCCTAGTCGTTCCGACGCCGTCGTGTTCCTCGTCAACGCAACGCCGGGGCAGCCTCGCGCGCAGGAACGATGACCTTCCGAGCACGAAGTGGCTCGGAGGCGAACGTCTCGCGAATCATCCCCATCGGACGACGACGGCCCGTCCTGACCGTGCCAGGCTGACGACGGTCGGGGTTGTCGTGGACCGAATCGAGGGGACGGGCATGGTTGGAACCACCGCGTTGTCGGACCAGGACCTGCAGCAGATGATGGATCTCATCAAGGGCGCGGACAGCGTCGAGCTCAAGCTCACGATCCACGAGAGCGCCCGGGCGGAGGCCGCGAGGGCGCTCGGCATCGACCCGCTCGACTCGCAGATGCGGCAGGTGTTCTTCTTCGATACGCCCGAGCTCGCACTGAACGCGGCGGGGGTGGTGGTTCGAGCGCGACGCCGCCAGGGCGAGGAGGGCGACACGGTCGTCAAGCTCCGCCCGGTCGTCCCGGATCACCTGCCCGAGGACCTGCGCCTCATGAAGACGTTCAACGTCGAGGTCGACGCGATGCCGGGAGGGTTCGTGTGCTCCGCGTCGTTCAAGGGTGCGGCGGACAACACGGCCATCCGGGAGGCCGCCGGCGGCGACCTGCCGATCAGCAAGCTCTTCACGAAGGAGCAGCGCGCGTTCTACGAGGCGCACGCACCAGATGGGATCGAGCTTGACACGCTCACGACCCTGGGCCCGATCCCGATCGTCAAGGTGAAGGTCACGCCGGAGGGCTTCGGCCGCAAGCTGGTCGGCGAGCTGTGGATGTATCCCGACGGGTCGCAGATCGTCGAGCTATCGACCAAGGCTCGACCCGACGAGGCGTTCCAGGTCTCGGCGGAGGCGAGGGCGTACCTCCTGAGCCTGGGCGTGGACCTCACGAGCGAACAACAGACCAAAACCAAGACAGCGCTCGAGTTCTTCACGAGCGCGAAGCAGAACGTCCAGCGATGAAGCCGAAGATGAAGGAGGGAGCACGCACATGACGATTGGACCGGTACAGCTGCTCGCGCTGGGGTTCGACAAGCCCGATTTCCAAGGCGAGATCATCGGCGAGCTCGAGCGGCTGCGCGAGAGCGACACGGTGCGCGTGATCGACGCGCTCGTCGTCTTCAAGGACGCCGAGGGCGAGGTCGCCGTGCTGAAGGGCAGCCAGCTTGCCCAGGACGAGGCGATGGAGTTCGGCGCCGTGGTCGGCGGGCTCCTCGGTCTCGGAGCGGGCGGCGAGGAGGGCATGGAGGCCGGTGCGATCGCCGGCGCGGAGGCCGCAGCCGACGGCGTCGACGTGTTCGACGAGGAAGAGGCCTGGGACGTCCTCGAGGAGCTCCCGAACGACGCCGCCGCCGCGCTCATCCTGCTCGAGCACCGGTGGGCGATCGGGCTCCGTGACGCCGTCGTCCGCGCGGGCGGTTTCCCGATCGCCGGACAGTTCATCAGCCCGCTCGATCTCATCGAGGTCGGCTTGGTCTCCGCCGAGGAGGCCGAGGCGCTCGCCGCCGCCGACACGAGGCGATGACGGGTTCATCGACCGATGCACGAAGGAGGAAACGCAGATGATGCCAGCCAGGAGAGTCGCGAGGCGCACCTCTCGACGAACGTCGAGACGGATGGCCGACGCGCAGACGTCACAGCAGGCCGCGCCGCCGCCCGCCGCGGGGCCCGCGCCCGCGCCCGCGCCGCAGGACGACATGGCGCAGATCCAGCAGCTCGCCACGATGAAGGACCAGGGGCTTCTCACCGAGGAGGAGTTCCAGGCGAAGAAGAAGCAGATCCTCGGGATCTAGGTCGAACTGCCGAAACGAGGGGGGAAACATGCAGTCCGAGAAGGAACCGAGTTACTGGGCCGCGGGGTGGGCCACGTTCGCTGGCCTCATGATGATCCTGATCGGCCTGTTCCACGCGATCTCGGGGCTCGCCGAGGTCGTGGATCCCGACACGTACGCAGTTACC
>DATAEV010000336.1:0-6960 GCA_036257875.1 Actinomycetota bacterium
GGCACGGCTTGCGACGTCTTCGCGCCCTGCGCCGCTGGCTCGGTACTCACGCCGGAGACGATCCCGCGGCTCGGGTGTCGCGTGGTCGCCGGAGCGGCGAACAATCAGCTCGGCACCGCCAAAGATGCCGCGCTGCTCGCGCAGCGCGGCATCCTCTACGCCCCCGACTACGTGATCAACGCCGGCGGCGTGATCCACCTGGCGGGCTACGAGACGCTCGGGTGGGACGAGGCGAGGATGGGCGCGCGGCTGGCGGGGATCGGCGAGACCCTGGCCGGCATCTTCGGAACGGCAGACGCCGAGCGGATCACGACCGTCGAGGCCGCCGACCGGCTCGCGCTCGCTCGGCTCGCGGCGGATCCGCCTGGCTCCACGACCCGGGGTGTCGCCGGCTGAGGCGCCGGCTAGGACAGCACCCGTTTCCGGAACCCGTCGATCCCGAGCGCGAGGAAGAGCGCGCTGAACCCGATCATCCCGCCGTAGATCGCCCAGTAGGACATGTGCGGGACCTGCGGGGTCAACGACACCCGCATCCCTTCGCTCATGTACACGAGCGGATTCAGGAGGACGACCGCCTTGAGCCACGGGATCGGGGTGAGGTTCGCCCATGGGTAGTAGGTGGCGCCGAGGAACACGATCGGGATCACCACGATCCCGAACAGGAGTGGGACCTGTCGCGGGCTCACCCGGGTGCCGAGCACCAACCCCAGCGATGCGGCGCTCACGGCGGCGAGGGGGAGCAGCGTGAGCAGGAGCCCGAGCCGAACGTCGAGGTGCACAGGCGTTGCGGGGACGAACAGCGCGAGCGGGAACACGATCGCGGCCGCGACGAGGCCTTGGAGCGCGCCGGCCACCACCTTCTCCACCGCAACGCTCCAGACGGGGAGCGGGGCCATCACTCGGTCCTCGATCTCCCTGCTGTAGCCGAAGTCCTGAACGAGCGGCAACGCTACGGCCTGGATGCCCTGGAAGATGCAGGCGATCGCGACCACGCCCGGCACCAAGATGCTGGAGAAGGCGGCCGATCCCGCCGCCCCGCCGACACCCTGACCGATCTTGGGGAACACGTAGGCGAACACGAAGACGAACAGTAGCGGCTGCATCACGGTCCGTGCGATGAACTGCCCGAACTCCTTGCGGAGCACGGACAGATCCCGCAGGACGAGTGCGCCGAACGCCGTCGTCGGCGTGCTCCGGAAGGTCCCGGTGTCCGGAAGCCCCTCGATCGCCGTGGTCGTCGGTGCGCTCATTCGCGGAGGTCCTTCCCGGTGAGGTTGATGAACACCGTCTCGAGGGTCGGTTCGTCGAGCGACACGTCGCGCACCGGGAACCCGCCGGATTCAGCAACCTGGATCACGCGGGGCAGCAGACCGGTCGTGCCGCGAACGGTGAGTTGGACCGTTCCCCCCAGGACCGCGGTCCCCGTCACGCCCTCCATGTCCTGCATGTGGGCCGCGAGCCGGTCCGGCTGATCACCTGCCTGGATCCGAACGATCGTGTCGCCGCCGACGGTCCGTTTGAGGTCCTCGGGCGTGTCCAGCGCCAGGATCCGGCCGTGGTCCATGATGGCGACCCGCTGGCACAGCTTGTCGGCCTCCTCCATATAGTGCGTTGTCAGCACGATCGTCTGGCCTTCTCGGTGGATCTGACCGAGGATCTCCCAAAGAGCGAGCCGGGACTGCGGATCCAGCCCGGATGTCGGTTCGTCCAGGAACAGGACCTCGGGCCGGTGCGCCACCGCCCGGGCGAACAGCAGACGTTGTGCCATCCCGCCGGACAAGGTGGAGACGTCGGCGTCGGCCCGGTCGGACAAGCGGAAGAGCTCCAGGAGCGCATCCGCCGTCCGGGCCGCGGCCCGCGCACCCATGCCGAAGTACCGGCCGTGGAAGTAGAGGTTCTCCCGGACCGTCAAGCTGCGATCGAGCGTGTTCGTCTGGGAGACCACGCCGACCCGCGCCTTCGCGGACGGTGGGTCCGCGACGACGTCGACGCCGGCCACGATCGCCGAGCCCGACGTGGGGATCACGCGCGTCGTCAGCATCCCGACCGTGGTGGTCTTGCCCGCGCCGTTCGGGCCGAGGAGTCCGAAGATCTCGCCCGTTCGAACCTCCAGGTCGAGGGCGTCGACGGCCTTGACGCCGGTCGTGTAGACCTTCGTCAGCTGCGTCGCTCGGATCACGGCACCGTCGCTCGCCTCGCCGGCGGTCTTCGTCCTGGTCGATGGAGCGGTATCCACGGATATCAACGATACGGCGGGTGTCCGGTTCGGACACCCGGCAGGGTTAGACGATGGGCTTCTCGGTGCCGGCGCGACCGATGCCGGACACGAGCGTCGCGACGAGCACGATGTTGGTGACCGCGAAGATCCACCAGAACCACGATGCGGATCCGGCCGGCACCGAGCCGATCGCGTGCAGCGTGGTCACGACCGCGGTCAGCCCCGTCTCGAGGACGAACGCCCAGGACCACCACCACACGTCATCCAGCCGGCGCGAGATCATCAGTGCCAGCGCGGCCGAGCTCACGGCGGCGATGCCGCAGATCCGGACGTAGGTGTAGTCGGGGTACGGCACCTGGTCGAACCAGGTCACGAGGATCCATCGCGGGACGAACGCGATCGCGAGTCCGCTTGCGCCCCAGACGGCCGCGAACAGTTGCAGGGCGCGTCGCAAGAACGCCATCTCGGGCCTTCCTCCGTCGAGCTCGGCCCCGGAAGGGGCCAAAGTCGCTGGTAGGATACGCGAACCGCGGATGGCTCCTGGGGCGCGAGCGCGCCCGCCGTCCGCCCATCGGACGGCGAGCGGAGGGGAACGAGCGACATGCAGCAAGGCCCGAGGGTCGCTGTCATCGGGCTCGACTGTGCAACCCCGACACTCCTGTTCGACGACCTTCGCGCCGAGGTGCCGACCATCGCGAAGCTGATGGACAACGGGATGTACGGCGACCTCGCCAGCATCACGCCTCCCATCACGGTCCCGGCCTGGGCGTGCGCGATGACGGGTCAGACGCCGGGGCAGCTCGGGATCTATGGGTTCCGGAACCGCAAGGACACCAGTTACGACCGACTTTCCATCGCGCACGCTGGCTCGGTGAAGGAGCCCGCCGTCTGGGACGCGCTGGGTGCGAAGGGCATGAGTTCCGTCCTGATCGGCGTGCCGCCCTCGTATCCGCCCCCCGCCGACTTCCCGGGCTGGCGCGTCGGGTGTTTCCTCACACCGCCGTCCGCTGAGCGGTACGCGTTCCCGCAGGATCTCGAGGCGGAGATCGAAGAGGAGCTCGGGGGGAAGGGCCAGTACATCTTCGACATCCCGAACTTCCGGACGGCCGGCCTGGATGTCACCCTCGACCAGGTGTTCAAGATGACCGAGCGTCGGTTCCGGGTGGGGCGCAGGCTGATCCAGAACAAGCCGTGGGACCTCTTCATGCTCTGCGACATCGCGCCGGACCGGCTCCATCACGTCTTCTGGCAGTACGTCGATCCGACCCACCCGCTCCACGAGCCCGGGAACAGGTACCAGACCGTCTTCCAGGATTACTACCGGTTCCTCGACCGTGAGCTCGCGTCGCTGGTCGAGTTGATCCCGGAGGACGCGGTGACGATCGTCATGTCCGATCACGGAGCCCGTCCCATGATGGGCGGCCTGTGCTTCAACGACTGGCTTATCCAGGAGGGATACCTGGCGCTCCATCAGCCGGTCGTCGGCGGTCCCGTCCCGTTCAAGGACGTGTCGGTCGACTGGACCCGGACGGTCGCGTGGGGCGACGGCGGCTACTACGGACGGCTGTTCCTGAACGTCAAGGGTCGCGAGGAGCACGGCGTCGTGGATCCCTCGCGGTACGAAGAGACCCGTGACGAACTGATCCAGAAGCTCGAGGCCGCCCCCGGCCCGGACGGTGCCCCGCTCGGAACGAAGGTCCTCAAGCCGCAGGAGGTCTATCCCGAGGTTCGTGGCGTCGCCCCCGACCTCCTCGTCTACTTCGGCGACCTGGCGTGGCGCTCCGTCGGGTCGATCGGCAACGCCAGCTTGTTCACCTACGAGAACGACACGGGCCCCGATGGTGCGAACCATGACCGGGACGGCATCTTCATCATGAGCGGCGCCCCCGGTCAGCCCACCGGCAAGGTGGAGGGTCTCCGCCTCGTCGACGTCGGGCCGACGATCCTTTCCCTCTACGACATCGAGGCATCCACGGCGCTGCCTGGGGCCGCCGGAAGGAGCTTCCTCGCATGACCGAGCACCGCGGGTTCACCATCTGGTTCACCGGCCTCTCGGGAGCCGGGAAGTCCACGATCGCCGAGATGCTGTATCACGAGTTCCAAGCTCGGGGGATGAAGACGGAGATCCTCGACGGAGACGTCGTGCGCCAGAACCTGTCCAAGGGTCTCGGCTTCTCCAAGGAGGACCGCGATCTCAACATCATGCGGATCGGGTTCGTCGCGAACCTCCTCACCCGCAACGGCGTCGCCACGATCTGTTGCCCGATCAGTCCGTACCGGGAGACCCGTGATGCCGTCCGCGCGGAGATCGGGGACTTCGTCGAGGTCTACGTCCATGCGACCGTGGCGGAGATCGCGGCGAACCGCGACCCGAAGGGCCTCTACAAGAAGGCGCTGGCGGGGGAGCTGGCCGGATTCACAGGTGTCGATCCCGATGCCCCGTATGAAGCCCCGGAGCACCCCGAACTCGTCGTCGACACGATGGTGGAGACACCCGAGGCGTCCTTGCAGCGTGTGCTGACGACGTTGGCTGCGCTGGGATACCTCGATAGCGACCAGCCGATGATCCAGGGCGATCGGATGCACTCGGGCATGACCGATCTCCGGGTCCAGGAGACGGGGCACGTCGTCAAGGAACACTGAGCCTCGCTACCATCCCGCTCGTGCGGCCCGTCTCGCCCGATCCGATCGCCGACCCCGCCGGGTACCAGCGGCACCTGCTCGGTCTGCTCGGCGACGACGATCCCGCCGCGGTGCAGTCGGAAACCGCGGCCTCGGTCCGAGCTCTGCTCGGGAGGGCCGGTGCGGACGCGACGACGGCGCCCGAGCCGACGGAGTGGTCGGTGGTGCAATGCCTCGCGCACATCACGGACGCCGAACTCGTCGTGAGCGGACGGTACCGGTGGATCCTGGCCCATGATCGTCCGCCGCTGATGGGCTACGACCAGGACCGGTGGGTCGACCAGCTCCATCGCCCGCCCGAGTCCGCCGAGGAGCTGCTGTCCCTGTTCGAACCGCTCCGCGCGGCGAACCTAGCGCTCTGGGATCGGACGCCCGAAGAGCGGAGGGATCGCATCGGGATACACGCGGAGCGCGGGCCCGAGAGCTACGAACTGACCTTCCGGTTGATCGCAGGGCACGACCGGTTCCATCTGGCACAAGCCGAGCGAGCGATCGACGCCGTTCGCTCCTCGTAACCTCCCGAAGCGCGAAGGGTCGTCTGCTACCCTCTCGCCATGTAGGCCTTGGACGCCCACCCGGCGACGGGTGGGCGTTCGCGTTCTCTGGGGGGAGCGGATGGAGTTCGAGATCGGCATCGGCAAGACGGCGCGACGGGCCTACGGGTTCGACGAGGTCGCCATCGTTCCGTCGCGGAGGACCCGCGACCCCGAGGACGTCAGCATCGCGTGGGAGATCGATGCGTACACGTTCGGTCTGCCGATGATGGCCGCGGCGATGGACGCGGCGGTCTCACCGGCCACGGCGATCGAAGTCGGGAAGCTGGGCGGTCTGGCGTGTCTCAACCTCGAGGGGCTGTGGACCCGGTACGAGGATCCGGAACCGATCTACGACGAGATCGCCGGCCTCCCGGATGACAAGGCCACCCGGCGCATGCAGGAGCTCTACGCCGAGCCGATCCGCGAGGAGCTGATCGGTCGTCGCATCCAGGAGATCAAGGCCGGCGGCGTGGTCGCCAGTGCCTCGCTCACCCCGCAGCGCGTCGAGCGCTACGCGAAGTTGGTCCTCGAGGCGGAGCTCGACATCTTGGTGATCCAGGGAACCGTCGTCTCGGGCGAGCACGTCTCCAGCCAGCACGAGCCGCTCAACCTCAAGGAGTTCGTCCCGTCGTTCGACATCCCGGTGATCGTGGGAGGGTGCGCATCGTACGCGACCGCGTTACACCTGATGAGGACCGGAGCGGTCGGCGTCCTCGTCGGCGTGGGACCGGGGAACGCGTGCACGAGCCGCGGCGTCCTCGGGGTCGGCGTGCCGCAGGCCACGGCGATCGCCGACGCCGCCGCAGCGCGGCGCGAGCATCAGCACGAGACCGGGCGGTACTGCCACGTGATCGCGGACGGCGGCATGCGCACCGGCGGCGACATCGCCAAGGCGATCGCCTGCGGGGCGGACGCCGTGATGATCGGTTCGCCGCTCACGCGGTCGTTCGAGGCTCCCGGCCGTGGCTACCACTGGGGGATGGCGACGTTCCATCCCACCCTTCCTCGCGGTGCGCGCGTCAAGACGCAGCAAGTGGCGTCGCTCCGCGAGATCATGGTGGGACCGGCACACGAGAACGACGGCACCTTCAACCTCTTCGGGGCGCTCGCGACGTCGATGGCCACCACCGGATACGAGACGATCAAGGAGTTCCAGAAGGCGGACCTGGTGATCGCCCCGGCGATCAAGACCGAGGGCAAGACCTACCAGACCCAGCAGCGGGTGGGGATGGGCCACTAGCCGATGCCCGAACAGCCCCGGCGGGTCCTCGTCGTCGACCTGGGGGCGCAGTACGCGCAACTGATCGCGCGCCGGGTCCGGGAGGCACACGTCTACTCCGAGATCGTGCCGCACGATCTGGGCGCGAAGGGCTTCGCCGCGAAACGGCCGGCCGGCATCATCCTGTCCGGAGGGCCCGCGAGCGTGTACGAGCCGGGCGCGCCGCAGCTCGATCCGGACGTCTTCGAGCTGGGCGTGCCGATCCTCGGCATCTGCTACGGGCACCAGCTGATGGCCCGGGCGTT
>DATAEV010000343.1:0-3954 GCA_036257875.1 Actinomycetota bacterium
TCTGCCAGGACGTGGTGAGCGTGATGGAGGCCGTCTTCAACCCAACCAAGGTGGAGCTCTTGTACTCACGCAGCTTGATCGTGAGCGTCGCACCTGGGCTATCGGCGCGAACCCACATGCTTCCGGTGTAGGTCCCCGCGGAGGTCGTCGTGACCCAGTTCGGAACATCCTGGATCTTGCACGTCGCGGCGGTGCCGGAGCCGCCGTTGGCCACGAGACCTGACCAGCCGCCCGAATGTCCGCCCGAGACCCTGGTCAAGGTGACCCCGGCGTCGGAACCGGAAGTGTTCCACCCGGTGGTATCTGTCTCGAACCCCGGGTTTCCCACTAGGTTCTGCGACGGCGAGTTCACGGTCACGGTGAGGTAGTCGCTGGTCTGAAGGACGGAATCGTCGGCCGTCAGTCGCAGCACGTAGGTTCCGGAGGCGGAGAAGCTCGCCGTCGTGGAGAGGGACGAGGCGTCGCCGAAGGTCACGGTCCCGGGCCCGGAGAACTGAGACCACGTGGTGGTGAGGGTTCCCGGCGGGTTGGGAAGGCCGTCGTCGCCGGCCGTTCCGGACAGGGCCGCGGGGTTCGGCAGGATCACCGTCTGGTCCTGCCCGGCATTCACCGTGGGCGGCTGGTTCTGTGATGCCGGGTTCACCGTCACCGTTGCGGTGTCGCTCGAGCTGAGCACGCTGTCGGAGGTCTGGAGCTTGAGGACGTAGGAACCTCCCGCGGAGAAGCTAGCCGTCGTGTCGACGGAGCTTGCATCCCCGAAGGTGACGGCGCCCGGGCCACTCACCTCGCTCCAGGTTGTGGTGACTGTGCCGGGCGGGTTCGGCAAGCCATCGTCGGTGACGGTGCCGTTGAGGTTGGCACTCGAGGGCAGCGTGATCGTCTGATCGGGGCCGGCGTCGACGACTGGGGCCTGGTTCGTGCTGCTGCTGCCGATCGAATAGGTGACCTCGTCGAGGACGCCGTTGTACCAGTCGCCCCCGTTCTTGTGCGAGCCGAGGCGGATCGGATCCGTCACCGTGATCGCGCCAGTCGCCTTCGTCGTCGAGAAGATAGAGCCGTCGACCGTCTCGATGATCTGGGTGCCGATACGTTGGCAGATCACCTGGTGCCAGCGCCCGTCGACGACGTTCGGTCCCGCCTGCAGCTGCTTCCCGCCGAGCGCACCGCGGAACATGCACGACGCCTGCCCGTTCTCCTGGACCTCGATCTTGATCTGGCCACCCTTGCTCGAATGGTCACCCTTCGTGAACATGTCGTAATCGACGCCGCTGCAGCACGGGGGCAGGGTCGTCGAGTTCAGCCAGTAAGAGTTCGTGACATCCGCCGTCCCCGGTTCGAGATCGGGAGCATCAGGGACGATGACGGTGCTCTTGGGGACGAAGCTGTAGGCGGTGTTGAGCTCGCCCGGGACCCCGAGCGTGACGGGGCCGGTGATCGCACCGTTGTGCCCGTGTCCGCTGCTGTCGAAGGCGGTCGTGCCGGAGAGTTCGTCGAGGTGCCACAACCCGACCGCGGAAGACTGCGCGAACGAGGTGTCCGCGAACGAGGTCGTCGAGCCCGAGACCCTGCCCATCGCGCTCGCGCCGCCGTCGCGGTAGATCGCGTAGTCGACGACGCCGCCGTCGCTGGCGATCGTCAAGGCTGCATCCGACGTCGTCCAGCCGCTCGTCCCCGACTGGAAACTGCCGTTCGGGAGCAAGTTGCTCGAGGCGGCCCGCGCCTGGGGCGAGAGCGGGAGCAGGAGCCGGACGATCAGCGCGGCGGCACCCGCTGGTCTCCTAGCCAGCCGGGAGCGCTCGAGCTTCGACCTTTGCTTCATCGCCTCGTCCCCCGGAGTCATGCTGCAGCCCGGCTGGCAAATAGTAAGCGCGCTCGCCTCTGACAACCGCCTCAGGCTTCTTCCACGGCAGACTTCTGCCCCCCGGTTAGGAGGGGCAGTACCCACAGCGTCTGACCCAGGTGATCAGACGTTGATAACGATCTTGCCCTTCCTGCCGCTCCCCTCTCGGAGATAACGCATCGCCTCGGGAACATCTGCCAGGGAGAACGCCCTGTCGATCAACGGCCTGACCTTGCCGGCTTCGATGAGGTCCTTGAGGACCACGAGGTCGGCCGCGTTCTCCGTGGCGACGAATCCTTTCAAAGTCTGGCCCGAGAACATGGACAGCACGGGTGCCCGGAGCGTCCCTCGGCCGAAGCCACCGAGGAATCTCCCCTTCCCTCCTTCGCCTCCAACGATGACGAGCGTGCCGCGTGGCGCCAGAGCGCGCCGCAGTACGGACAGCTTGCGGTTCCCGGCGGTGTCCAGGATCACGTCGTAGCGCACGCCCAGCTCCGCGAAGTCCTCGCGCGTGTAGTCGATGACGCCGTCAGCACCGATCGAGCGGACCACGTCCATCTGTGTCGAGTTGCACACGCCTGTGACGGTTGCTCCGAACGCCTTGGCGATCTGGACAGCGAATGATCCGACTCCGCCGGCCGCGCCGATCACCAGCACCGAATGCCCCGCTTGCACCTTTCCGTGGTTCCGAACCGCCTGGAGCGCGGTGGTGCCGGTGATGGGAACCGTCGCCGCCTCCTCGAACGACACGTTGGCTGGCTTCGGCGCGAGTTTCTTCACTGAGGCGGTCGCGTACTCTGCGAACGCGCCGTCGCAGATCCCGTACACGGCGTCGCCCACGTGGAACGCGGTGACATCCGGGGCCACGGCATCGATACGGCCAGCAACGTCCCGGCCTCGAACTCGGATCTTCGGTTTCGTCAGGCCGCTCGCCGGTCTGAAGGCGAGCGGCATGCCAGCCATGTAGTGCCAGTCCCCGGCGAAGAGGCTCGCGGCCTCGACGCTGAGCAACGCATCACCGCTGCCGACGGCGGGCATATCGATGTCCTCAAGGTGCAAGACGTCCGCCTCACCGTAACGGTCCTGGACGATCGCCTTCATCGCATCCTCCTCCAACCGCCCGAACGGACATTTCGCCTCCGCCGCAGCCAGGCAGCACTATCGCACGCCACATCACCGGCCGTATCGCGAGACCGACAGCAGGACGCCGTTCAATGAAGAGATGCACGAACCCGCGGGAGGATCCTCTGGTTCGCGTTAGACGGCGCGGGGTCGCCACGGCTCGTGCTCGTGCGCGAGCCAGACCAGCTCGGGGTCGAGCGCGCGCACCCGCAGCTGGCCTTCGGTGTGCGGCTCATCGAGTTCGCCGAACCAGACCGCAACGTCGCCGCAGATGACGATCGGACGCTCGCCCGTCTCCACGACGACCACCTGCGTGCCACGTGTGTGGCCCGGCGCCCGGACGAGCCGGAGCCCGGGAAGCAGCTCGAGTTCGCCGTCGACCGGCTCGTATTGCACGCCGGGCGCGTCGACCCACTCGCGGATCGTGTAGTCGTCCTCGCTGCGCGCATCGTCGAGCTCCTGACGCTGGACGTAGATCGGCTTGCCGACGAAGAGGTGGTTGCCACCGCAGTGGTCGAAGTGCAGGTGCGTGTTGACGACGATGTCGATGCCGGCGAGGTCGAAGTCCTGCTCGCTCAACGGGAACAGGCGCGGATCCATGTCGGTCACCGCCGGATGCAGCTCCGTCATGCCGGTATCGACCAGCACGCGCCCATCGGGATGGTCGATGACGTGCACGTAGACCGGCATCCGCTCGTGCTCGGCGAGCAGGTCGGCAACGCGGACCGGCGTGATGGTGATCGACGCGGGGGCGTTCACGAGTCACCTTCGATGGGATCTATGTGCCGGGCGATGAGCGACGGGCAACCCGCGCGGTCGCTGCGCGCTCGATCGCGTCGAGCCATCCGGGAACCCCGTCCATGAACCCGTCGCGGATCTCTTCAGACTCCAGGTCGGACAAGTGGATCGTGACGAGGGTCTTGCCGTCGCGTTCTTGCAGCGTGACCGTCTCCGTGAACTCGACCGTCCCACCCAACTCCCCGATGAACATC
>DATAEV010000004.1:0-1606 GCA_036257875.1 Actinomycetota bacterium
CCAAGCGTGGACCCTTCCCCGCGGTCCCGGGCCGGCTTCCGACGAGTCGGAGCTGATCGCGCTCGAGACCGATTGCCATCGTGCTCATCCGCCCTCCTTGGCTCAGGCTGGACCGCTGGGCGCGCTCTACCCCCCAGCGAACCCGCCCAAACCTGGGATCGGCCGACTTTTTTCGGGGCACCGTTCGAGCACGGACCGGGTGTCTCGGCCGTCGCTATCATGAGCGGCCGGAGGATCGAGACATGGCGCACGAGTTCGAGATCGCTCGGGACATCGACGTCGAGGCCCCCCCGGAGCGGGTCTGGGAGGCGGTCGCGACGGGTCGCGGCTGGGACTCATGGTTCATGGGCCGCAACGAGATCGAGCCCCGCCAGGGCGGTCACGTGCGCTGGAGCATCGGGGACTTCACCGCCGAGTCCACCGTGACCACCTGGGATCCGCCGAGACGCTTCGTGAGCACGGGCGTAGAGTCGCCCGACGGGAGCAAGCATCAGTTCGACTACCGGATCGACCAGCGCGAGGGCGGCGGCTCCACGATCCGGTACGTGCACAGCGGCATGCTCGGCGGGGACTGGGAGGCCGAGTACGAGGCGATGAGCGAGGGCGACCCGATGTACCTCGCGAAGCTCGCCGAGTACATCACGCACTTCTCGGGCCGGTTCGCGACCTCGATCGACGCCCACGGGCCCGAGGTCCGCGACCGCGACCGAGCCCTGGCGACGTTCCGGCAGGCCCTCGGTCTGGGCGACGACGCCGCGGTCGACGACAAGGTGCGGCTGACGCCCGAGGGGCTCGAGCCGATCGAGGGCGTCGTCGACTACGTGTCCCCGAGCTTCCTCGGCGTGCGGTCGGACGACGCGATCTACCGGTTCATCTACGGGTTCGACGGCTCGACGATGGTCGGGCACCATCTGTTCGCCGAGGGCGTGGACCAGCAGCGGGCCGAGGCGGCGTGGTCGTCCTGGCTCACCCGTGTGTTCGGCGGCGAGGCGAACGGTTCGGGCTAGACTGGCGACCTTCCCCGCCACGTCATCGGAGGTGCGGTGGCGCCCGAACGATCGTCCCCGACGGATCAACGCGACCGAGAACGCAACCGGGTCTCGCGTCTGCTGAAACCGCACGCGCCGCCCGACTGGGAGCGGCGGTTCCGCGCGACCGAGCTGCTCGACGCGGTGATCGACGGCGAACCGATCCAGATGTTCGTGATGGCCGCCGACATCCGCGAGTCCACGACCCTCATGAAGGAGTCGGTGAAGTTCGAGCGGTTCGCCGCGATCATGGACAAGTTCGTCAGCTCCGTGCGGCTCGGGATCCGGCGTTCGGGCGGGTGGTTCGACAGGTTCACCGGCGACGGGTTCCTCGCGTACTGGATCGTGCAGTCCGGGGCGCCGGACGAATACGAGGAGCGCTTCGTCCAGACCGCGGGCGACATCGCGCACACCGCGAACATCCTGATCGACCTGTTCCACCGCCGCGTCCTCGAGGACTTCCGCAGCAACTCGCGGAACCTGTCGTCGGGCGTCGGGCTCTCGATGGGGCTGGACGCCGGGCCCGGCTACCTCGTGAAGATCGCGGACGAGCTCACGATCGTCGGCCCGCCGGTCGT
>DATAEV010000008.1:0-3456 GCA_036257875.1 Actinomycetota bacterium
GCCGCGGGCTTCGAGTGGCGGGGCGCCGGATGCTCGATGTGCCTGGGGATGAACCCGGACATCCTGGGGCCGGGCGACCGCAGCGCGTCGACCAGCAACCGCAATTTCGAGGGCCGGCAGGGCAAGGGCGGCAGGACGCATCTGGTCAGCCCGCGGGTCGCCGCAGCGACGGCGATCGCCGGCCATTTCACCCGGCCGGAGGATCTGTGACGTGGAACCCGTCATCCGCGTCGAGGGCACGGCGCTCCCGCTCGACCGCGCCGACGTCGACACCGACCAGATCATCCCGGCGCAGTACCTGAAGCGGGTCGAGCGAGCGGGCTTCGGGCCATACCTGTTCGACGAATGGCGCAAGGACCCGGCGTTCGTGTTCAACGACGCGCGGTACGCGGGCGCGTCGATCCTGCTCGCCGGCCCTAACTTCGGGTGTGGGTCCAGCCGCGAGCACGCCCCGTGGGCGATCGAGGACTACGGCTTCCGTGCGGTGATCGCACCGAGCTTCGGCGACATCTTCCGCAACAACTCGCTGAAGATCGGGCTGCTCCCGATCGAGCTCCCGCAGGAGTCGGTTCGGGCGTTGATGGACGCGGTCTTCGACGACGCCACCACCAGGATCGTCGTCGACCTGGATCGACGGACCGTCAGCGCCCCCGGCGTGGCCGAGACGTTCGCGATCGACGACTTCACGCGGTGGCGGCTGATGGAAGGGCTGGACGAGATCGGGCTCACCCTTCGGCACGACGACGACATCGCGCGATACGAGGCGTCTCGCGACGTCTGGCTGCCGACGGCCTAGCCGCTCAATCGCTCCCGCGGGGTCCGCCGAGTCCTGCTCTGGTCAGCGCGTCGGCCTGCGTCTGAACCGTGAGGGCCGCGAGCGCCGCCGAATGCCCGACCGCGACGTGTTCCGGATGGGACAAGCGTCGGGCTTTGGTAGGGAGGCGAACGAGCTCGTCTTGGAACCGGTGTTGCAGCCGGCGGAGCGGAGGATCCGGTCGGAGGCGCCGCCCACCCTGCATCACCGGCTCGAGCAGCGGGTCCCATCCGTAGGCCGGCGCAGCTTCGTCTCGCAGACCGAGCACGTCGCCCTCCTCCCCGCCGCTGCGCCAGATCTGTTTCGGGCCGGGAGCGCTCGCCTTCGCCGTGGAGAGCTTCATGGACGCGCGACCGTCGTACTGCACGAGCTTGTAGACCGTGTCCAGGTACGGCGCATCGGCCGACACCCCCATCTGAGTCCCGATCCCGAACGCGTCGACCGGCGCGCCCGCGTGGACCAGCTCGGCGACCTCGAACTCGTCGAGGCCGCCGCTCGCGAAGATCCGCGCGTTCGGCAGGCCTTCGGCGTCGAGGATCGCCCGAGCCGCGCGCGCGAGGTTGTCCAGATCGCCGCTGTCCAGCCGGATCCCGACCCGGTCGGTGATCCCGAGCTCGCGCGCGACCGCGATCGCGGTCCGGACACCGTTCAACGTGTCGTACGTGTCGACCAGGAAGGTCGTCCTGGTCGGGTGGTCTTCCGCGAACGAACGGAAGGCGAGCTCCTCCGACGGGAAGGCCTCGATGAACGAATGCGCCATCGTCCCGGCGACCTGCAAGCCGTACGCCCGTGCCGCGGCGACGTCTGATGTCGCCGCGAACCCCACGATCGCCGAGCTTCGCGCCGCGGCCATCGCGGCGTCCATCCCGTGGGTCCGACGGAACGAGAAGTCCACGAGGTCACGACCTTCGGCCGCGAGGACGTAGCGGGCGGCCTTGGACGCGAGCGTCGTGTGCAGGGTGATCCGGTTGAGCATCGCGGTCTCGACCAGCTGGGCGACCGCGATCGGCCCCGTGACCTCGAGGATCGGCTCGTCGGCGTGCACGATCGTCCCCTCGGGCACCGCCCACACCTCGCCGTCGAACCGGACCCCGGCGAGGTCCTCCTGGGCTCGATCGTCGAAGCCGATCGAGCCGAGGTAGCGCAGGTCGTCCTCGTCGAACGAGAAGTCCTCAAGGAAGTCCAAGCAGTCCTGGAGCCCCGCCGCGACGAGGAACCCTCGATGCTTCGGGAGCTTCCTGACGTACAAGCTGAACGTGGACGGTCCCGTCATGCCGCGACGGAGGTAGCTCACCGCCATGTTGAGCTCGTAGAGATCGGTGCGCAGCCCGCCGGGCATGGGCCGAATGTAGCCGACGTGGGACGATGCGCTCGTGCCACGTGTCGACATCCCGCGCGAGCGGTTCGAGGAGCTGGTGGGCGAGGCGTTGGACGGGTTGCCCGCCTGGGTCCTGGAGTCGATGGACAACGTGACGGTGCAGGTCGAGGACCTCCCGCCGCCGGGTCAACCGGGACTGCTCGGGCTCTACCGGGGCATCCCGTTGTCGCAGCGCGGTCGCGGGTATACGAACGTCCTGCCCGACACGATCACGATCTATCGCGCGACGATCATGCGTTCGGCCGGCCCGGACGAACGACGACTGAAAGCCGTGGTCGCGCACACGGTCGCACACGAGGTGGCCCATCACTTCGGGATCAGCGACGAACGGCTGCTCGAGATCGATGCCTACTGACGAGGAGTGGATGCGCCGCGCGCTGGAGCTCGCGAGCCGGTGCGCGGAGCACGGCGACGTCCCGATCGGCGCGGTGGTAGTACGCGACGATCAGGAGATCGGAGCCGCCGGCAACGAGCGCGCGCTCCGCGGCGACCCCACCGCCCACGCGGAGCTCCTCGCGGTACGACAAGCCGCCGTGGCCGCCGAGAGCTGGCGGCTGGACGGCTGCACGCTCTACGTGACGCTCGAGCCGTGTGCGATGTGCGCCGGAGCGGTTGTGCTCGCGCGCCTGGATCGTGTCGTGTTCGGAGCGGCCGATCCGAAGGCCGGCTTCGCGGGCTCGCTCGGGAACCTCGTCCAGGATCCCCGTCTCAACCACGAGGCGACATTGGTTCCCGGGTTGCTCGCCGAGGAGTCCGGAGAGATGCTGCGCGCGTTCTTCCGGGCCCGGCGCTGACGACCGGACGCGCTAGTTCTCATCCAGGGTCGACGTGACGGGGCGACCTCGCGTGGACGGCGTCGCGGATCCGCTCCGCGATCCCCGGGAATTCCCTGCGCATCGCATCGAAGTCTCGAGCGTGCATGACGATGGCGGTCACCGGCGTGATCGCGGTGACGGTCGCGGTCCGTCGATCGTGCTCGACGAGCGCGATCTCCCCGAAGAAGTCTCCAGGCCCGAGCTCGACGAGATGCTCCCCGTCCCTGACAACTTCAACGTTTCCAGCAACAAGCGCGAAGAATTCATGGGCGAAGGCGCCTTGATCGGCGAGGTGGTACCCGGTCGGTAGATCGACCACGTCGGCCCACCGCGCCACGGTCCCGCGTTCCTTGCGGGAGAGTCCCTCGAACAACGGGACACCGTCGAGCTGCTTCGCGTCCATCGGCCTTCCCCCTGAACCGCTTGCGGCGATGATGTCACGGATCGTC